>JANYBR010000217.1 GCA_025360685.1 Pseudomonadota bacterium | reverse complement strand
GCCCGTAGCCGGACAGATTTCCGCCGGACCCGTCGTGCCCATGCAACCGCCCAGGACATTGGCACAGAGGACGTAGAAACGGTCCGTGTCGATTGGCTTGCCTGGCCCCACCATCGTGTCCCACCAGCCTGGCTTGCCGGTGACCGGATTGGCGCTGGCGACAAACTGATCGAGGGTCAGCGCATGGCAGATGAGAATCGTGTTGGAGCGCGCCGCGTTGAGGGTGCCATAGGTCATGTAAGCGACGGTGAGCGGCGCCAGGGTCTTGCCACAGTCCAGCATAAGCGACTGGTCCGGACCAAATTTGATGGCCTGGCCCACATCCGCGTCGGCTGCGGTCACTGGCCGCAGGAAGCGGGGATTTCCGGTCTCGGCCATTTGCGCGCGGTTTCCTGCCAGAACCAAGGGCGGTTTTGCTAGGGCCCGCAGCCAGCGCTGTCAAACCGAGCTCCCGGTGCGGCGAATCCGAAATTCGCCCGTTCTGGGGGCAAAGCCGGATGCGAATTTCCGATTCACAGCCACACGGGCATTATATTGAATCTGGTGAAGTTTTGCGGATTTGATGTTCCCAGATGCGGATGCCATCTAAAGGGTGGGAACTTCAAATCCACGTCACCAGCCATGCTTTGATTTTGCCTCCCCACGCCCTTATCAATACCGCCCCTTCAGGACCGGCCGGCCTGAAGGCGCAAACCACCCGGCCAGCAAGGCGTAAGTTCGATCCCGGCGATGCCCCCTCGTTCGATATCCACCGCCGATCGGCTCGATGCGATCGATGAGAAGATCCACGATCTGCTGATCGAACGGGCTGCGCTGGCCGAAAAGCTGCCTGTCGCCAGCCCCGCGCAGCAAGCCATGTCGTTGCGCAGGCTCGTCGCCCGCCACAAGGGCAAGCTGGCTTTGAGCGGCCTGGTCGGCATCTGGCGCGAGGTCCTGGCATCGATGCCAGGCGCCGCCCCAAGCGCACATGTCTTCGCCGGAAATCAGACCGCGTTTTACCGCGATCTCGCCAGGGCCTATTTTGGTTCGGCCGCCAGCATCGAAGGCCATCCGTCCGCCTCCGCGGTGATACATGCCTGTGCCGGCGATCCGGCGGCCGTCGGCCTTGTGCCGCCACCGGACAGCGATGAAAACCAGCGCCCCTGGTGGGCGCAACTGACGCCTTCGGGACAAGCGGGTCCGCGCGTCATCGCGCGCCTGCCGCTGATGGAGACGAGCGAGACGCAGGCGATCGCCTACGCCATCGGAACGCTTGAGCAGGAACCGACCGGCGACGACACAAGCATGATCATCCTCGAAGCCAACGCCGATCTCAGTCGTACCAAGTTGCAGAGTCTGATCAGGCAGGCGGGATTCGAAGCACAGCTTGTGGCCGTGGGACGCGACTCCCCACGCAGCGCCTCGCGCTTGCACCTGCTGGAGATCGCCGGCTTCGTGGCGCGAGACGATTCGCGTCTGGGTTCGCTCCTGGAACAGGCCGGAGACGCAATCGTGCGCCTCGTCAGCGTTGGCGGCTATGCCGATCCGATTCGCCCGCCCAAGGCCGTCTGAGAATGAGCCCGACTCCGAAGCCTGGCATTCTGGATATCGCGCCCTATGTCGGTGGCCTCGCGCATGTCGAAGGCGTCGGCAAGGTCTTCAAGCTGTCGGCCAACGAGTCCGCACTCGGCGCCAGTCCAAAGGCGGTCGAAGCGTACAAGGCCGCCGCCGGCGGTCTGGACATTTATCCCGAAGGCAGCGCGAAGGTTTTGCGCGACGCAATCGCCCAACAGTTCGGACTGGATGCCGCGCGCATCGTGTGCGGCAACGGCTCGGGCGAATTGCTGACCATGCTCGCCGCCGCTTATCTGCGTCCCGGCGACGAGGTTCTGTTCAGCGAGCACGCCTTCATCGTCTACAAAATCACCACGCTTGCCAACAGCGCGGTTCCCGTGTCGGTGCCCGAGAAAAATCTGCGCACCGACGTCGATGCCATGCTGGCGGCAGTGACGCCGAAGACGCGTCTGGTCTACCTCGCCAATCCGAACAATCCGACCGGCTCGTACCTGCCGCATGACGAGGTACGGCGCCTGCATGCGGGCCTTCCAGCTGACACGCTGCTGGTGGTCGATGCGGCCTATGCCGAATTTGTCCGGCGCAACGACTATGAATCCGGCATCGAGATGGTGGCGAATTTCGAGAACGTGGTGATGACGCGCACATTCTCCAAGATTTATGGCCTGGCAGGGCTTCGCGTCGGATGGGCCTATTGCCCGGCGCCGATTGCCGACGTTCTCAATCGTATTCGGGGCCCGTTCAACGTTTCGGCTCCGGCTCTGCGCGCGGCGGCTGCAGCGCTGAAGGATCGCGCGCATGTCGACGCTGGCATCGCATACAACGAAAAATGGCGTGAATGGCTGACCGTCGAGATCCGCAAGCTCGGCCTTCGGGTCTATGACAGTGTGGGAAATTTCATCCTCATCCAATTCGGCAAGGACAGGGGCAAGACCGCGCACGATGCCGACGCGTTCCTGTGCAGCCGAGGCCTCATCCTGCGCGGCCTGGTGAATTACGGCCTGCCCGATTGCCTGCGCCTGACCGTCGGAAGCGAGGAAGCCAACCGCGCGGTGGTCGCCGCTTTGGCCGAATTTTCGGACCGCAAATGACCAAGCCAATGTTCGACCGCGTGGCCATCCTCGGCGTCGGCCTCGTCGGCTCGTCGATCGCTCATGCCATGCGCCGCGCCAATCTCGCGGGCCACATCGTCGGCCACACCAAGCGCGCAGAGACACTGAAGCGGGCGAAGCGGATCGGATTTGCCGACAGCCTGACCGACAGCGTTGTGAAAGCCGTGAAGGGCGCCGATCTGGTGATCCTCGCGACGCCGGTTGGCGCGTTCGGCGCGATTGCGAAGGCGATGGGTCCGCATCTGAAGCCGGGAGCGATCGTCACCGACGTCGGCTCGGTCAAGGGCGCGGTGATCACCGATGTCGGGCCCTACATTCCCAAGGGCGTGCATTTCATTCCGGCCCATCCCATCGCTGGCACGGAGCGTTCCGGACCGGAAGCGGGCTTCGCCGAATTGTTCGACGGACGCTGGTGCATCCTCACGCCGCCCAAGGGCACCAACAAGCGCGCACTGAAGACGCTCAAATCGTTCTGGGAAAAGCTCGGCAGCAAAGTCGAAGTGATGGACGCCAAGCATCACGACCTCGTGCTCGCAGTGACCAGCCATGTGCCGCATCTGATCGCGTACAACATAGTCGGCACGGCAGACGATCTGCGCAGCGTGACTGAAGGCGAAGTGATCAAATATTCCGCTGGCGGTTTTCGCGACTTCACCCGTATCGCGGCGTCCGATCCGACCATGTGGCGCGACGTATTCCTCAACAACAAGGACGCGGTGCTCGAAGTGCTCGGCCGTTTCAGCGAGGATCTGAGCGCGCTGCAGCGCCAGATCCGCTGGGGCGACGGTGATGCTTTGTTCAAGCTCTTCACCCGCACGCGCGCTATTCGCCGCGGCATCGTCGATGCCGGCCAGGACAGCGCCGAGGTCAATTTCGGTCGCAACACACCGGCGAAAAAGAAGCGCTGATTCTTCGAACCGATTCGGCGCCCTGCGCTAGACTCCTTCAGCTTTGAGGTATTCAGTGCCAGGGCGGTGCCTCGCACGCTTTCATCGGCACGCCGGGCACGGCCGCATCGGGTTGTCACCAACAGCTTGCTTGAAGGAGAACAATCTATGGCCAAGAAAGCGGACAGCGGCGTTTATCGCGTCACCGAAATTATCGGGACCAGCAAAACGTCCTGGGAAGATGCCGCCAAGAACGCCGTCAACACCGCGGCAAAGTCCTTGCGCGATCTGCGTATCGCCGAAATCACCAAACTCGACATGCGAATTGAGAACGGCAAGGTCGTCGCATTCCGCGCGCGCGTTTCGCTGTCGTTCAAGTACCAGCCATAGTTCGCGGCCGATGCAGCGGCTTTGGTGGCCGCCGCATCGGCTTGCCAAAGCTTGCCTTCAGTACAGCGGCTCTTCCGTCGTTGCGGGTTCGTCTCCGACGCTCACCATCCCGTCGTGGAATCCCAAGACGGCGCCGAGCAGTCCGGACTCGTTGCTGCCGGCCTTCGCCGCGCGATCGAGCAGCGCGGCGGCGATGCCCTGATCGGAGGCGCCGGTTACATGATGGCGCGCGGCTGCCGCGAGCAGAGTCTCGATTCCAGCGACCTTGAAGTCGAGCACACCTTGCACAGAATGCGTGTCGTCCAACGACAATGCGCCTTTGCCCATGGCGCTCAAGCGGTCCCAGGACAATTCCAGGTCATCGACGCGCAGGTTCCCGCCTGCCTTCCGCCAGCTTTCCAGTGCCCCCTGCCAGCCGCCACGCGCGGACCGGATGGCATCGAAAGGGCGCGCCGGGGCTGCCGATGCGTTCAGCCGCACCTGTGTGAGCGTGTCGCCGAACAGCGACGCCAGTGGCGGCGACGGCCGCACCGAGTCGGCGGCGGCCGCGATCTCGATTCCGCTTTCAGCCGGATTGAGCCGTGCATGAATCTGAAGCCGCGCAGCGGTGAGTGCCGGCGAGCCAAATCCGATCAGATCCATGTCGAACCGTTTGAGGCCACGCTCGTCGGCGATCGTGCTGGCATGCCATTCGCCGACCTCGAAGGGCAGTGCATGATGCACGCCGTCAAGATCGGTCCAGGTCAACAGCTGTTTGCCCGCAGCCTCGAAGATGACCTGTTCTCGCCCATAGCTCAGCGCATGCAGCGCGAAATCCTGCGACTTCCACGTCGAAGGGCCGTGATCGGTTGCCACCTCGATGCGGAAATCCTGGAAGACGACGTCGAGATTGAACGGAAACCCGCTGATGCGCTTGGCCGAGAAGTAAAGCGTGACCCCCGGCATGGACGGCCGTCCGTTCAGCGAGTCCAGTTTTTTGGACAGCGCGCCGGCCTGCATCCACCAGTTCACGCCGACGCCCACGGCGATGGCGAGAAACAGGGCGAGCGGCGCAAAAAGGAAAAACCGGCTGGAATATTTCATCGAGGTCCATAGCTAGTTTCATGCTGGTTCGGATGGAACCGGCTTCGGCGCTCGCCCTTCGTCCTTCGCCAGGCTCAGGATGCAGGGCTCGGGGGTAAAGCCACAACTCAATTCCTCATCCTGAGCTTGTTGAAGGATGAGCTTGTCGAAGGATGGATGGCAGGCGCGGATCTATCCTGGACAAAACCAATCTAACCCGATTTGAGTGCGCTCGCCGGGAATATGATGTCGCGCACGTCGCCCAGCCGGGCTTGGCGCGCCAGTTCGTTGTCGAGCTTGGTGCGCCTGGCCTTGCTCAGGGAGAGACGCGGTTCCATCCACAGGCCCTTGACCGCAAGCCGGTCCTTGGCGCGTTCTGCCTTCATGTCGATGCGGCCGACAAAACGCGAACCTTCCAGCAGCGGAAAAACGTAGTAGCCGAACTTACGCTTGTGACCAGGCACATAGATTTCGATGCGATAGTCGAAGCCGAAAATGCGCTCCACCCGTGTCCGGTCGCGCAACACCGGATCGAAGGGCGACAGCACGCGCAACCGGCTGGTCGGCGCGGGCATGTGGTCCAGATGCACTTCGATATCGGGTCGCGCCACGGCGGCAAAGCCACGCATTCCCGGTGCGCCTTCGAGTGTCACGTCGATCAGGCGGCCCTGCTTTTTTTCGCGCTCGGTCCACTTGGCCGTTTCGGCAATCGACGCATGGTCCCAGAAGTCCGACAGCATTTTCGGTGTCGCCGCGCCGAGCCGCTCGAGCGCGCTGTCGCACGCCCACTCGATTGTCTCAGTGCGCGATGGCTTGGCCTTGCGCAGCGCGGCAGGAATCGAGCGTTCGGCCAGATCGTAGATCTTCTCAAAGCCGTCGCGCTCGAGCACGGCCAACTCGCCCGTGCGCCAGAGATATTCGAGCGCCGCCTTGGCCGGGCCCCAGCCCCACCATGAACCGGTGCGCCCGCCCAGATGCGCGAAGTCCCGCGCGCGCGATCCACCCTTGGACTCGATGTGATCGCGCACTGAATTGAGCACGCGCTCGTCGCCGAACCGTTCCCGCCACAATGCGATGCGCGAGCGGGTCTTCGCGAAGCGATGAATCCAGTGCGGATAGTGTTCCATCGGTATCAGCGAGGAATCGTGAGTCCAGTGTTCGAACAGCGCCGGCGCCTTGGCCTGCAATTTGTCG
The DNA here is from genome assembly GCA_025360685.1 of Pseudomonadota bacterium. GTDB lineage: Bacteria > Pseudomonadota > Alphaproteobacteria > Micropepsales > Micropepsaceae > Rhizomicrobium. The sequence continues at coordinate 1,410 of JANYBR010000217.1, read as the reverse complement.
AGATGACGCGGCCGGTAGGCGGTGTGTCGCGAGTACAGAATGTGATGATGCGCGCGCTCGACAATGCGGATGGAATCGAGCTGAACATAGCCGAGCTTGCCGATCAAAGGAGCAAGTGCCGCCGCGCCGCCTTCCTGCCGTACGCCGGCAAGTCCGCCGCGCGACAGGATCAGCGCGCGAGCCTTTTCGTTGGAGATTGTGAAGCTTGCGCTCACTCCGTCAGCCGCAGCGCGAATAGCCGCAGGGCAGACACGAGTCGCATCCTTCCATCCGCACGAAGCTTGCCGAGCTGCAACGCGGGCAGAAGCGTGCGGGGGCGCCCTCGGCCGCCACGGCCACGGCGCGGCGTTCTTCCGGCACAAGCTGTTCCTCGCGCGGCGCGATAAAGCCGATGGCTATCATGTGTTTTTCGATCATCTCGCCGATCGCCGCCATCAAAGAGGGAACATAGCGCCCGCCGCTCCACTGTCCGCCGCGCGGATCGAAGATAGCCTTCAGCTCGTCGACGACGAACGACACGTCGCCTCCGCGCCGGAACACGGCGGAGATCATGCGCGTCAGCGCCACGGCCCAGGCATAGGCTTCCATGTTCTTGGAGTTGATGAAGACCTCGAACGGCCGCCTGCGTCCGTCTTTTTCGATGTCGTTCACCGTGATGTAGAAGGCGTGATCGGTATCGAGCCATTTGATCTTGTAGGTCTGGCCGATCAGCACTTCTGGACGGTCGAGCGGCCGCGTCATGTAGACGATCCCGCCAGACGTCTCGCGCGGCCGCGGCGGCGTGAACGCCTGAACCGGCTCCTCATGCGTTTCGACGTCCGGCATCTCGCTCGTGCGCAAGACCGAACCGGTCACCTCGTTCGGACGATAGGTCGTGCAGCCCTTGCAACCGAGTTCGTAGGCGCCGAGATAAACGCCTTTGAACTCCTCGAACGAAATGTTTTCCGGCACGTTGATCGTCTTGGAGATCGAACTGTCGATGTGCCGCTGCGCCGCCGCCTGTACCGCGAGGTGATCGGTCGGCGCGAGCGTTTGCGCATTGACGAAATAGTCGGGCAGCGTCGCGTCCGCGCCGAAGCGCGTGCGGAAGGCGCGATAGGCATAGTCTTCCACGGTCTCGTCGCGGCTGGTGCCGTCGGATTGCAGCACCTTGCGCGTGTAGCTGTAGGCGAACACCGGCTCGATGCCGCTCGACACGTTGCCGGCGAACAGCGAGATCGTGCCGGTCGGCGCGATCGACGTCAGGAGTCCGTTGCGCATGCCGTTCTTGGCGATGGCCGAACGAACATTCTGCGGCAGGCGCAAGGTGAAGGGCCGCGCCAGGAACTCATGCGCATCGAACAGCGGGAAGGAGCCCTTTTCGCCCGCGATCTCGGCGGAGGCGAGATAGGCCGCATCGCTCATGGTCGA
>JANYBR010000106.1 GCA_025360685.1 Pseudomonadota bacterium | reverse complement strand
CGATTCCGATCGGCCGGCCTTCGTGCCGGCCCGTCCAGCCAAGGCATCGATGATGGTGCAGGCGCGCAGCGCACCCCCACCGGGGCAGGTGGCGATCAGCGCCTCAAGCGCCGCCCGCATATGCTGAAGCTGCGCGATCTTGCGGTCGACTTCTCGGCGCTTGGTCACGGCCTGGGTGCGGACGTCGCCGCAATCCGCGGCCGGATCGGCTCGCAGCGAGAGGAGCTCCGTGATTTCGCGCAGCGAGAAACCGAGTTCCTGCGCCTGCCGAATGAAGCGGATGCGCTCGACGACATCATCGTCATAGAAGCGATAGCCGCCGCTTTTCGGCCGCGGCGGCTGCTTGACGAGCCCACGGCGCTCGTAGAAGCGGACGGTCTCGACGCCGACGCCTGCTCGCTCAGCGACTCGGCTGATGGTCATTGCCTTGGTCATTGCAGCCATCGCGATCCTCGATGATATCATGCGCGCCGTACCGCGGTACGGAGTCAATAGCGGATCGCAGCTTGTTGCAAGTGAGCGCGTAAAACGGAGCTCCGTAGCGTCTGCCGCGCGCGCGTGAATTTCGCAGCGCTAACTCTGACGCCGGTGGGCGACGACAACCCGATCTCCGGTCGCGAGTGCGTGTGCGGGCGTAACTTGCGCTGCAGAGCCAGCGAAGTTCTGGATGCAACGCGCAATCTGGGACATTGCACTTTCCCGTGCCGTGGGCTCCCGCCGCCGGTCAGGCGAAATATGTTTCGGCGCGAATTTCTTATCTCTCTTGGCCAATCACTAGGTTGCCGCGGGTATTTCCGATGGTGGAGCGCCAGTTCAAGAGATAACGACCTGCCGAGCCTGCTAACACGGACAGCAGCATCACTGTGCCGACCTGCCAGACCAGTACCATCAGGCTTGCATCTTGTTGATGAAAGAAGCGGAGTCCGAAGTTTCCCAGCCCTGCGGCCGCCAATCCCCCGAGGGCCGCAGTTGCACTCGGCGCAAGTGGAACGCCGCGGCGCAGCATTACGGCCATGGCAATCGCCGGGACTGTGCCGACAAGAACGATGGCTGGGAAACAGAACCAATCCGGTTGAAGCGACAGGCCGTTCGAGCCGTACCACAGCCAGCGTTCGACATATCCTTCGCCGATAGTTCCAACCCAAACGGCCAGCGAGAATAGCGGAAGGAGAAGGAGCTTGCGGCTCATGCCCGGAATGACGGATGTAAAGGCAGCAACTGCGGCTGCAATTCCGGTGGTTAGCACAGCAAGCTGCTCAACGAAATAACGAAAATCTGCAAGCTTGGCGAGAAGATCGGCGCGGGGCGATACCACGAGCACCACGAGGGCAATATGTGGAATGGCGATCATAAGCCACAGAATCGTTCTGATCCACGGGCGCCGTAGCGGCCGAACCGGTTCTACATTCTCCGTTAGATACTGAATAAGCCTGTCAGTATGCATAATTATTTACGCTGCCAGGAGCGCCTTTCGAACGCAGCCACTGCGCGATGAACCAAGATCTTGAGGGGCCGATGCTCGTGTCGCTCGCTGGAAAGGTGTCCTTTGTCGCCCGGCCCTCGCGCTCGGATCCCGATATACCTCAGTTTATATATTCGCTCGTTCGTCCGAATAGGTTACTGGCAGTTCCACGACGCGCGTTTCACGCGTCCCGAGCGCATAGCGCCCCGCGTGCTAATCGCCGTTCCATCGCGTTACCCGGGAGATGACGGCAAGTTGGCCGAGAGGCTGACTGACCATCCTGTGCGCTTGGCCCGTAAGAGGATGACGCTTATCCCAGCTCGTCAGAGCCTGCGTCCGTGGCGTCGACCGCTTGGTCTGAAAAGCATGTTCTATTCCGCCGACAGCGCGTAGATGGTAATATAGAACCGATCTCAACCGGGCGCCGTAACCTTTCCGCGTCTGGGGACGAACAGACGAGGCAGCAGGTCGTAGTGGCTTGCCTGTTGTGGTCGTTGAAGGCCGCACAACACCCAATCGGAGGAACATAGATGTCCAACCGCACAATGTCTGTCCTGGTCGCGGGCGCCTTTGCTGCCGCGCTCGGCTCGTTCGCTGCAACCACGGCAATAACTTCAGCCGGGGCGCAGGGAATGAAGCAGCCGAGCCAGGCTGAAATGAAAAAGATGATGGAGGAGAACCAGAAGAAAAGCATGGAGGCCATGAAGACCGGTAAGTTTGATAAGTGCTACGGCGTAGCCTTAAAAGGGCAGAACGACTGCTTCGCCGGGGCGGGCACCACTTGCGCGGGCACCAGCAATGCCGACTACCAAGGAAATGCCTGGAAGCTGGTGGGCAAAGGCACATGCGTCACCATGCAGACCCCGAAGGGAACGGGCAGTTTGACGCCGAAGAGCACCTGACCCGAGGGCGGTCTCGAGTCAATCGAACGACCTAGTCTGGCCTTGCCGTTGGCGGGCGGGATTCCCGCCTGCCGCGGTTCGCCTCCGCCATCCCGCCGAGCGTCGGCCCATAAAAGGGACATCATCGTGGCGTTCCGATTCGACGATCAACAACGTGACGTGTTCGACGGTCAACGACGTGACGGGACGGTTCCGCCCCGTTCCGGCGTCGGCCTGAAGCCCGAGCATTACCGAACGATCGTGGAATCGAATCCGGACGTCGGCTTCTTCGAGGTCCATGCCGAGAATTACATGGGGGCTGGCGGGCCTCCCCATCGCTATCTCACCGAGATTCGCAGCCGCTATCCGCTGTCGTTGCATGGGGTGGGCCTGTCGATCGGCGCCGACCAGCCGCTCGATCGCGACCATTTGGAGCGCCTCAGACAGCTCATCGAGCGCTATCAACCCGGATTGTTCTCGGAACACCTCGCCTGGTCAACGCACGACGCGACTTTTTTCGACGACCTGCTGCCGGTGCCCTACACAGCCGAAATGCTCGCTCGCGTGAGCGATCACATCAACGAGGTGCAGGAGACGCTCGGCCAACAGATGCTTTTGGAGAATCCTTCGACGTACCTCGCCTTCGCCGAGAGCACCTATTCAGAGATCGACTTCATTGCCGAAATCGCACGCCGGACGGGTTGCGGTCTCCTCCTTGATGTCAACAACGTTCATGTCGCATCCATTAATCAGCAATGGGACCCTGTGCGCTATATCGACGAGTACCCACTCGCGCACGTCCAGGAGATCCATCTCGCCGGTTATACGCGGGAGGAGGACGACAAGGGCCGGCCGCTCTTGATCGACACCCATGACCGTCCAGTCGACGAGATCGTCTGGAGCTTGTTCGAGCATGCGATCGTAAAGCTTGGTCCCATTCCGACATTGATCGAATGGGACGCAAAGGTGCCTGCATGGCCGGAGCTCAAGGCCGAAGCCGATCGGGCAGAGGCGATCATGGTTGCCACCGACGCAAAGGAGCAACGTCGTGCAGCGATTGTCCGATAGACAGCGCGGGTTTGCGACAGCACTTCTCGATCCAACGCTCTCCACCCCGCCGGGTCTGGTTGGGCCCGACGGAGATGAGAGCCCGAAAAGGTTCTCGGTCTACCGAAACAATGTCGTAGTTGGTTTGACGGAAGCGCTTCAAGCCGCGTTCCCAGCCGTTTGCCGGATCGTGGGCGAGGCATTCTTCCGCGCAATGGCCCGCACCTATGTTGTATCGGAGCCGCCGACCTCGCCGATCCTTCTCGACTACGGTGCCGGATTTCCGGATTTCGTAGCTGGATTCGAACCAGCCGCATCGTTACCGTACCTGCCCGATGTCGCAGGCATCGAACGCGCCTGGACGGAGGCCTATCACGCCCGCGAAGCGGTCGCGCTTGAACATACAGCGCTCGCCGCCATTCCGAGCGATCGGGTTGCCGACATCCGCTTAGCACTTCATCCCTCGCTTCGCGTCGTCCGTTCTCAGTTCCCGGCGTTGACGATCTGGCGCATGAATGTCGACGATGGCGTACCGGGATCGGTGGACTTTGGGTCAGGTGGAGAGGATGTGCTGGTGCTGCGATCGGCGGCGGAGGTTGAGGCCCGCTTGATGCCGCCTGGCGGAGCTGAGTTTGTGACTGCGTTGGCAAACGGACAAACAGCCGCCGAAGCGACCAGATCCGCAATGGGTGCATCGGCGCTTTTCGATCTTTCCGCCAATTTCGCTGCCCTCATTGGCGCCGGCGCCTTCGTCGGTTACAGCCTTGTCGATGGCATGAACCCGCGTGAGATGAAGGCAGCAAGAGCATGAGCATACCAGGAATAAATTTGGCCACTGTCGAGCAAGGCGTTCGCTCAGCTATCGGATGGCTGGCGCGGACAGCTTCTGTGATCTCACCCCTGCTGCTTCGCATCGCGCTGGCAGTGCCATTCTTCCGATCCGGCCTGACCAAGTGGGACGGTTTCTTGTCATTGTCCCCGGCCGCGGCCTTCCTCTTCGAAGATGAATTCAAGCTGCACATCCTGGGCGCAACATTCGATATTCCTGCGCCGGCGACATTGGCGTTCCTCGATGGTATTGCAGAGATTGTGCTTCCAATCCTGCTCGTAGTTGGATTGGCCACCCGCCTCAGCGCCCTCGGTCTCTTGGTCATGACCGCCGTGATTCAACTCGTCGTGCCGGACGGGTGGGCGAATTTCCATCTACCCTGGGCAGCCCTGGCGGTTGCCCTCATCGCCCTTGGTCCCGGCGCACTGTCGCTCGACTATGTCGTCAAGCGGCGACTCTCTAAGTGTCTGTCCGAAGAGTTCTTGAA
>JANYBR010000085.1 GCA_025360685.1 Pseudomonadota bacterium | reverse complement strand
CCAGCCCGAATTGTTGACGCCCCACGCCATGTAGGTGCCGGCATAGTGGCCGCGGCCCCTCACGCCATCGAGAACAGTGAACACCTCCTTGTAGGGCTGCGGGTTGGTGCGGCGGAACTGTGCGTGAAAATAGGCGCAGTCGTCGGGAACGTCGGTCAATGTGTAATTGATCTGGTAGTAGAGGATGACTTTCTCGTCGCTGAGATTGGTCATGGTGAAGCGCGCCCGCTTCCTGAACGGCATCTCCCAATAGCAATTGAACGCCCGTCCCGGATTGACGCAGACCGGCAGCGCCGAGACTTGTGCGAAACTTTCCCAGCCGACGCAGAAGAAATCGCCTGTCGGACATTCGATGGAAGGCTGCTCCTGATTGTCCCAATAGGCGCGCAGGATGGCGTGGCGCCACTTGCCACCGGCCATGGTCAGCCAGATCTGCTGGATCGCGCCCATGCCTTCGATGTTGCCAAGCTCGCGCGTTTCACCGGGCTCGATGACGACAAAGGGCGAGATCTTCCAGCCCTGGCCGAGGCCGCGCGCCGTGTGGGCGGCGGGGCCGTCGGTCGACATGCCGCCCTTGCCTTTCTCGCCGGTGAAATTCTCCGGGCTGATGGAACGCGTCTTCGCGCGGGACAGGCGCGAGAGATTTCCAAGGTGCAATCCAAGGCCGTTGAAGTCACTCATCGATCTCTCCTTCAGCGTCACTCAAATTTGTCGTCGCGCACTCTTAACTGTCATGGCCCGCAAATGCGGGCCACCCAGGTGACGACGGTCTTGGGACATCCAGAAATTGGCGCGCAAGCTTTTCCTTCGCCCACCAGTTCGTCCCCAACTGGGTGGCCCGCTTTTGCGGGCCATGACAGCGTGGGGATGTTCATCCCTAACATGAAGTCAGACCGTAGAAGGAAGCCGCTGTGCCGCCAAAGATTGCATCGCGCTCGGACGATGTCAGCTGTTCTGTGAGCGCTTCCGCTAGGTCAAGCCATGCCGCGTAGTCGCCAACTTCGTTCAGCACGGGCCAGTCGCTGCCCCACATCAGCCGTGCAGGGCCGAACGCATCGAGCAGCACGTCGACATAGGGCTGCACTATTTCCGCGTTCCAACCGGGACCGGCTTCGCTCGCCAATCCGGAGAGTTTGCAAAGGGCATGCGAGTTGCGGGCGATGTGGCGGATATAGGCCGCCCACAGATCGATCTCGCCGCCCGCGATGTCGGGCTTGGCGCCATGGTCGATGACGACGGGAAGCTCGCCATGCCGGTCGAGAAACTCGGCAAGCGCCGGCAGATGGCGCGGCTTGACCAGTGCGTCGAAGCGAAGTCCGCCGCGCTGCATGGCATCGATCGCGGGCGCCAGCGCAGGGCGCAGCATCCATTCATCGTCCGGAAGGTCCTGCAGCATGGGTCGCAAGCCCACGAGTTTGCCGTGCGCGGCGAGGCGTGCGATTTGGCTGGGCGCGCCGGGCGCATCGAGCTCCACCCAGCCGACGACGCCGGCCACGAAAGGTGTTGCCGCGGAGATCTCCAACAAGAATTCGGTCTCGGCGACCGCCGGCGCGGCCTGCACCAGAATCGTCTTGTCGACCCGCGCCGCTGCCAGCAGCGGGGCGATATCTCCGGGCAAGAAATCGCGCGCGATCTTCGGGTGATCCGCCGTAGTCAGCCAGCCATAGTCGCCGCGCGCGACCTTCCAGAAATGCTGGTGGGCATCGATACGCATCATTGCCTCGCGTTTCCCAATTGAACACGGCCTTGCCGGAGAGTTCGCAACGCGCGCGATCGAGACAGAATTGTAGGTAGCTTGCTCCCAACCTCGCAAGCATGGCGGTCACCGGTCGCCGGCACGCTGGCACGCGTTTCTCTGCGGTTAGCCTTTACGCGTAACCGTATATTGTGCGGGTTTTACACAAGCTCGTCCGTTCCCGCGCATGGACGGCGGCCCGAGTGCCTCGCTATTCTAGGCGCAAACAGGCTTGGTGGGCCGCGTCTTGGGGAAATGTTTGCACGGATTGCGCTTTGTGGCGGTGTTGGCGTTCAGCGCCTGGGTGGCCGGCTGCTCGTCCTCGCCTGAGGCGATCGAGCAAAACGATCCGTTCGAGCCGCTCAATCGCGACGTCTTCAAGTTCAACCACGGGCTGGACAACAGGGTCGCGCTGCCCGTGGCGACCTTCTATCACAGCGTTGCGCCCGATGAGTTCCGCGACCACCTGCACTACTTCCTGTCCAACCTTCACCTGCCGGTAACGTTCGCCAACGACGTTCTCCAGGGTCATTTCGAACGCGGCGGCCAGGCGATCGGCCGATTCGCCGCCAACACCACCCTCGGATTCGTCGGCGTGTTCGATGTGGCGACCGACTGGGGCATGCCGCAGCATGACGAGGATTTCGGCCAGACCATGGGCTATTACGGCGTCGGCGAGGGACCCTATCTGGTCCTGCCGCTGCTCGGACCGGCGGTGCCGCGCGACATCGCAGGCGGCTTCGTCGACCACTATCTCGATCCGCTCGGCTATCTGAATTTCCACGACAAGTTCATCTGGTCCTGGTCGCGCAGCGCGCTGTCTTTCGTGGACTCCCGCTCGCGCAGCATCGACAGCCTGCGCGAAATCCAGCGCTCATCCATCGACCTCTACGCCACGACCCGCAGCCTTTACCGCCAGTCGCGCGATGCCGCGATTCACAATGGCGAACCAGACGTGACGGGTTTGCCGGACTTCTAGCGGTCCGCTAAACAAAGGCATGAAAATCGTCGAAGCCATCGTCGCGGTCTGCACCCGCACGCCTGTCCTCGTTGCCGCCCTCGGGATCGCACTGGGCGTGGAAGGCGGCGTCTATACCGCGACGCATTTCAAGATGGACACCGACAGCACCAAGCTGATCTCCGACAAGGTCGACTGGCGCCAGCGCGAAGCTCATTTCGACAAACTGTTCCCGCAGCAGAGCAACCTGATCCTGGTGGTCGTCGACGGCGCGACGCCGGAACTGGCCGAAGCCGGCACCGCGGCACTGACGACGGCACTTTCCGGCCAGAAACAGTTCTTCCGGAACGTGCGGCGGCCGGATGGCGGAACATTCTTCGACCAGAACGGCCTGCTCTTCCTTCCGTACGACCAAGTGAAGGCGACGACCGAGCAGATGATCGCGGCGCAGCCGTTTCTGGGGCCGCTCGCCGCCGACCCGTCGTTGCGCGGGGTCATGAACAGCCTGAAGACGGCGCTGGAAGGAGTGTCGCGCGGCCGGGCCAAACTGACGGACCTGCAAAGGCCGATTGCAGGCTTCGCCGATGTGCTCGGCGCGATCGCGAACGGCCGGACCGCTTTTCTCTCATGGCGTTCGCTGATCACCGGTGCCAAATCTTCGCCGCGGGAGACGCGCCGCTTCATCGAGGTGCAGCCGAGGCTCGATTTCGCTGCGCTTGAGCCAGGCGCGGAGGCATCCGATGCCATTCGCGCCGCCGCGGTTTCACTCGGAGCGACGCCGGATCACGGCGTGCGCGTGCGCCTGACCGGCCCGGTGCCGCTGTCGGACGAGGAGTTTGCCACGCTCGCCGACCGCGCGGCTCTGATGCTGGGCGCGATGATGCTCGCCGTGGTCGTGACGCTTTGGCTCGCGGTGCGCTCGTTTCGCATCATCGTGTCCATCCTGGTCACCCTGATCGTCGGGCTCCTGATCACAATGGGGCTGGGCCTGTTCGTCGCGCACGTGTTCAACATCATCTCGATTGCGTTCGTCGCCCTGTTCGTGGGGATCGGCGTCGATTTCGGCATCCAGTTTTGCGTCCGCTATCGTGCCGAACGCCACGCGCGCGACGATCTGCGCGCCGCACTGATCCGCACCGGGCGCGGCGTCGGCACGCCGCTGGCGCTGGCCGCGGCGGCGACAGCGGCCGGATTTTTCTCGTTCCTTCCGACCAGCTATGTCGGCGTGGCCGAACTTGGTCGCGTCGCCGGCATCGGTATGATCGTCGCATTCGTGCTGTGCATCACGCTCCTGCCGGCTCTGTTGATGCTGGTCAGGCCGTATGGCGAACCCGACAGGGTGGGCTTCGGCTTTTTCGCGATGATCGACCGGCTGATGGTGTCGCATCGCACCCAGGTCCTGCGCGTAGCAGGCGTGGCGGGTCTGATCGCGCTGATCCTAGTCACCTTCGTCCGGTTCGACTTCAATCCGCTCGACCTGCGCAACCCGAAGACGGAATCGGTTTCGACCATTCTGGATCTGATGCAAGATCCCCAGACATCGCCGAACACGATCGACGTACTGGCGCCGAACCTGGACGCGGCAAAGGTGCTGGCGGCAAGGATCTCGGGCATCGCATCGGTCGGCCAGGCGATCACCCTGAGCGACTTCGTGCCCGACGACCAGAGCCGCAAACTGGCGCTGATCCGCGATGCCAACCTGCTTCTGGATTCGACGATCAATCCGTTCACGCTCAAGCCTGCCCCGGATGACGGCGAGATCGTGGCCAGCCTCAACGCGACGGCGGCGGCGCTGCGCGATGCGGCGGGCAAGGCAGCAGGCGCATCGGCCGCCGCCGCCACCGGGCTGGCCGATGCGTTGACGAAGCTTGCGTCCGGCACGCCGCAATTGCGCGCGCAAGCGACCTCGTCGCTGGTGCCTGGCCTGAAGACCATGCTGACCCAAATGAGTGCGTCCTTGCAGGCAAACGAGGTGACTATCGCTTCCATGCCGCCGGACATGGTGCAGGACTGGATCGCCGCTGACGGCACGGCGCGCGTGCAGGTCTTTCCCAGGGACACGTCCGGCACCAATGCCGCGATGGCCCGGTTCAGCAAGGCGGTTCTGCAGGTCGTGCCCACCGCCACCGGTGCGCCGATCTCGATCCGGCAATCGGGCACGACCATCGTGAACGCCTTCATCGAAGCGGGCGTCTTGTCGTTCCTCGTCATCACGATCCTGCTCATCGTTGTGCTGCGCCGCTATCGCGATGTGCTGCTGACCATCATCCCCCTGGTGCTGACGGGTCTACTGACGCTGGGCACGGCAGTCGCGATCGGCCTGCAGCTAAATTTTGCCAACGTCATCGCCCTGCCGCTGCTGTTCGGCATCGGCGTGGCCTTCAACATCTATTTCGTGATGGCCTGGCGCGAGGGGCGCAAAGACCTGCTGCAGTCGAGCCTGACGCGCGCCGTGATCTTCAGCGCGCTGACCACCGCGTCCGGCTTCGGCAGCTTGTGGCTCTCCAGCCATCCGGGCACGGCGAGCATGGGCGAGCTGTTGATGATCTCGCTCGCCTGGACCTTGGCGACGACATTGTTCTTCCTGCCCGCACTGATGGGCGCGCCGCCGAAGAGATGAGTTTCCTCCCCTGCGAAGCGGGGGACGAAAGGAAGGTGCCGCTACCCCTTCAGCGCCTTGTCGGCGAGCGCGTCGATCTTCTTGACCAGCGCCGCAGCGCCGCCGCTCTTCAGGGTGGCCGAGAAGTCCGAGCGATAGACCGACAGCTGGCTGATCGAACCGTCCAGCAGGATGTCGATGATTTTCCAGTCGCTGCCGAACTGGCGCATGCGATAGATGAAGGCCACGGTCTGATCCTTGACCACCAGTTCGGTCTTCACATAGTGATCCGTGCCGCGGATATCGGCCTGGGGCTCGACGGTGAATTTCTCGCCATCATAGCCGTCGAAGTTGCCGGCATATTGCGCAATCGTCATGCGCGCGAACGAACGGGTCAGTGCCTTCTGGTCGTCGGCCGACGCTGTGTCCCAGGTCGGGCCCACGGCGTACTTGATCATCGTGCGCAGCTCGAAGGCCTGCTCGACAGCGGGCTTGAGTTTGTCGTAGCGGCCCTGAGCGCCCAACGCCTTGGCGTTCTTCATACAGTCGAGCAAGGTTGCGTAGAAACCCCGCACCGCCGGTGCTGCCGGATCGGCGGCGTCGGCGCGGGCGCCTGAGAGCGGTGCGGTGACGGCCAGCGCGAGCGTCACGGCCAGCGAAATTCTCATCATCCAATTGTGCATTTGGTTCTCCGTGGGCCTCTCGCGGCAACGTCACTCATCTTGGTCCGGCCGGGGCGAGAAGCAAATCGCACCCCGTGCAGGGGCCGGAACCGGTGGCGATTAACCGTCAATCGCGGCCAAATTTTGCTGCCGGAACCGCGTGCTAGCCGCGCACCGAGGCTTTCTTCACAAAATGGGCCGCGATAAGCCTGGCAATGTCGCCGGCGGCCAGGCCGGCCGTTTCATACTGGCGCGCCGGATCGTCATGTTCCTGGAACTGGTCGGGCAAAGTCATGGTGCGGACTTCGAAGCCGGGACGCAGCAACCCCTCATTCGCCAGGAAGTGAAGCACCTGCGAGCCGAAGCCGCCTACCGCGCCCTCCTCCACCGTCACGAGCATGCCGTGGTGGCGCACCAGACGACGCACGAGTTCTGCGTCAATCGGCTTGGCGAAGCGCGCATCGGCCACGGTGCATACGATACCCTGATCCCGCAGTTGATCGGCCGCGGCGAGCGCCGCGCCCAGGCGTGTGCCGAGACTGAGGATGGCGACTTCCTTGCCCTCGCGCACAATGCGCCCCTTGCCGATAGGAAGGACGTCGCCGCGTGCCGGCAGCGCCACGCCGGTGCCTTCGCCGCGCGGATAGCGCAGCGCGATCGGGCCGTCGTCATAGGCCGCCGCGGTAGCCACCATGTGCATCAATTCGGCTTCGTCGGATGCCGCCATCACGACAAAACCCGGCAGGCAGCACAGATAGGCCAGATCGAAACTGCCGGCATGCGTCGCACCGTCGGCGCCGACCAGTCCGGCGCGATCCATGGCGAAGCGCACCGGCAGCTTCTGGATCGCGACATCGTGCACGACCTGATCGTAGGCGCGTTGCAGGAACGTCGAATAGATCACCGCGAACGGCTTCAAGCCTTCCGTCGCAAGGCCGGCGGCGAACGTCACCGCATGTTGCTCGGCGATGCCGACATCGAAAGTCCGCTCCGGGAAGGCCTTGCCGAACGCGTCCAGCCCCGTGCCCGACGGCATCGCGGCAGTGATGGCGACGATTCTAGGATCGGCCTTGGCCTCGGCGATCAGCGCATCGGCGAACACCTTTGTGTAGGTCGGCGCCGACGCCTTGCCCTTGACCTGCGCGCCGGTGGCGATGTCGAACTTGGCAACCGCGTGCCCCTTGTCGGCGGAAGCCTCGGCGGGCGCGTAGCCATGGCCCTTCTTCGTGACGATGTGGAGCAGCACGGGGCCGCCATCCTTGTCGTCGCGGATTTTTTCAAGCTGAGCCACGAGCGCGTCGACGTCATGGCCGTCGATCGGCCCGACATGACGCATGCCGAGCTTCTCGAACATCGTGTTCTCGCCGCACCTGGTCGCGGTCAAATGGTTGAGATGGCGATTGAGCGCGCCGGTGGCTGGCGCGATCGACATGTCGTTGTCGTTGAGGACCACGAGCAGGCGGCTGCCGAGCGCGCCGGCATTGTTGATCGCCTCATAGGCCATGCCTGCGCTCATGGCGCCGTCGCCGATCACGGCGATGACATGATTTTTCTTGCCGAGAAGGTCGCGGCCCACCGCCATGCCGAGGCCGGCGGAAACCGAAGTGGAAGAGTGCGCCGCGCCGAACGGGTCGTATTCGCTCTCGCTGCGGCGTGTGAAGCCGGAAAGGCCGCCGCTTTTTCGAATGCTGCGGATGCGGTCCCTGCGTCCGGTCAGAATTTTGTGCGGATAGGCCTGGTGCCCGACGTCCCAGATGACGCGGTCGTGCGGCGTATCGAAGACATAGTGCAGCGCCACCGTCAGTTCGATCACGCCAAGCCCGGCGCCGAAATGCCCGCCCGAATCGGACACGGCGTGAATCAGCTCGCTGCGCAATTCGTCGGAAACCTGGCGCAGGCTGGACTTGTCGAGCCGGCGCAGATCGGCCGGCAAGTTGATTTTGTCGAGCACCGGGGTGCGCGGGTTTTCTGGCATTACGACTCTCGGTCCAGCAGGAAGAGTGGAAGTTCGCAAAGTTCGGGCGCGCTATTACCATAAGGCGCGAGCGTCGCCACCGCCCGGCGCGCCAGCCTTGTCGCTTCGGCGCGGGCACCGTCGATGCCCATGAGGGAGACGAGCGTGGCCTTGCCTTGTTCCTTGTCCTTGCCCACCGCCTTGCCGGTCTTTTCGGCCGTGCTGGTGACGTCGAGAAGATCGTCGGTGATCTGGAAGACCAGGCCCATGTCGCGCGCATAGGAGCGCAGGCGGTCGCGGTCTTGCGGCTTGGCCTCACCCAGGATGGCGCCGGCCTCGCAGGAAAATTCGAACAGCTGGCCGGTCTTCAGCCGCTGCAGCAGAACGATCTCATCGGTGCCGAACGCTTTCTGCGGCGCCTGCATGTCGATCATCTGGCCGCCGATCATGCCGTTGTTCCCGGCGGCTTCGGCGAGGCGGAGCACGAGGGCGTTGCGCACGTCAGCTGACGGGTGCGTCTGCGCATTGGCCAGAATCTCGAAGGCGATCGTCAGCAGCGCATCGCCGGCAAGCACCGCCGTCATCTCGTCGAAGGCGATATGGGTGGTGGGCCGGCCGCGGCGCAAATCATCGTCATCCATGCAGGGCAGATCGTCATGCACCAGCGAATAGGTGTGCAGAACCTCGATCGCCGCCGCGACTCGGGCGGCGCGTGCGAGCTCGACGCCGAACAGTCTGGCGGAGTTAAGGACAAGGAAGGGGCGCAGGCGCTTGCCGCCCGCAAACGTGGCGTAGCGCATCGCTTCGTGGACGCGGCCATGCAGTCCATGCGGCTTGGGCAGGACGCGGTCCAGGGTCTCGTCGACGATCCGGGACGCTTCCTGCATTGCCGTCGGCAACGCGCTGGAGGGGGAGCCTGCCGAAATCTTCGGCGCCCCGCCTTTGGTACCGACCATGAAAACCCCGTGCGACCTGCTGACTCTATTTCCCCAAGAGATGCAGGGATAATTGCGCGAGCCCGTACATTAACATAACTGTCCCACCCGCGTGCGAGCCCTATACGTCCAAAAGGGCAAAAGCTAGGCAGAGTGTTGCAGTCCGGTGCCGGTTGCACCGCACCCGGATGCTGGCTATAGGCACCAATTCGGGCAAGGATCGGCCCGGCGGTCTTTGATTGTCGTTCACGCTGGCGGCGCTCTGAGGAGTTTCGATGCGGGTCATTCTCGCCCAACCCCGTGGGTTTTGTGCTGGTGTGGTTCGCGCGATCGACATCGTCGAGCGGGCGCTCGAGAAGTATGGCGAGCCCGTCTATGTCCGCCACGAGATCGTGCACAACAAGCATGTGGTCGACACGCTCAAGAACAAGGGCGCGCGCTTTGTCGAGGAACTGAACGAAGTGCCCGACGGCGCGGTTACGGTATTCAGTGCCCATGGCGTGCCGCAGGCAGTGGTGAAGGATGCGCAAGCGCGCGGCCTGCCGGTGCTGGACGCAACCTGTCCGCTGGTTTCCAAGGTGCACAATCAGGGCAAGCGCTATGCCGGCAGCGGCCGCAAGCTGATCCTGATCGGCCATGCCGGCCATCCCGAAGTCGAAGGCACCATGGGCCAGGTCGGCGCGCCGGTGCATCTGGTGCAGTCCGAAGCTGATGTGGCTGCGTTGAGCATCCCGCTCGATACGCCCGTCGCCTACATCACGCAGACGACGCTTTCCATCGACGACACCAAAAGCATCATCGTCGCCTTGAAGACCAAGTTCCGCAACATCGTCGGACCGGAGACGACCGACATCTGCTACGCGACGCAGAACCGTCAGACGTCGGTGCGCGAGCTGGCCAAGGTGGCGGACGTGATCCTGGTCGTCGGCGCCAAGAACAGTTCCAATTCCAACCGTCTGTGCGAGATCGGCCGCGAGGAAGGCGTGCCGAGCTACCTGATTGCGGACGGCAGCGAACTCAATCCCGATTGGGTGCGCGGCGTGAAGGCCGTGGGCCTGACCGCGGGTGCCTCGGCGCCGGAGCGGCTGGTGGAAGACGTGATCGAAGCGCTCGGCCGCATCGAGACCGTCGAAGTCACGCAGATGGACGGCAAGAAAGAGCATATCGAGTTCCGCCTTCCGGCCGAGCTCAGGAACGATCGCGCCCCCGCGGCGTAGCAACGGAGAACATAGTGGGCATTCCGGTTCAACAGGCGGCGCGCATCGGCGCCTATGTCATGAAACAGCATCTGACGGGCAAGAAGCGCTATCCGCTCGTGCTCATGCTGGAGCCGCTGTTCCGCTGCAACCTCGCCTGCGCGGGTTGCGGCAAGATCGACTATCCCGACGACATCCTCAACCAGCGCCTGTCCTACCAGGAATGCATGGATGCGATGGACGAGTGCGGCGCGCCCGCGGTTTCGATCGCCGGCGGCGAACCGCTGCTGCATCGCGAAATGCCGCAGATCGTGCAGGGCTTCCTGGATCGGGGCAAGTTCGTGATCCTGTGCACCAACGCGCTGTTGATGACCAAGAAGATCGACCAGTACGAACCGCATTCGAACTTCACCTGGTCCATCCATCTGGATGGCGACAAGGCGATGCACGATCATTCGGTATGCCTGGACGGCGTCTACGAAAAGGCCATCGAGGCGATCAAGCTCGCCAAGTCCAAGGGCTTTCGCACCCAGATCAACTGCACCTTGTTCTCCAACGCGATTCCGGAGCGCGTCGCCGCGTTCTTCGACACGATGATGGAGATGGGTCTGGACGGCATCACCATCTCGCCCGGCTATGCCTATGAGCGCGCCCCGGACCAGGACAGTTTCCTCAATCGCGAGCGCACCAAGAACCTGTTCCGCGACATTCTCGGGCGCGGCAATGGCGGCAAGAAGTGGGCATTCACCCAGTCGGCGCTGTTCCTCGACTTCCTCGCCGGCAATCAAACATACGAGTGCACGCCGTGGTCGATGCCGCTGCGCTGCGTGTTCGGCTGGCAGAAGCCCTGCTACTTGCTCGGCGAAGGCTATGTGAAGACGTTCAAGGAACTGATCGACGGCACGGACTGGGACAAGTACGGCGTCGGCAAGTACGAGAAGTGCAAGGACTGCATGGTCCATTGCGGCTTCGAGGGCACGGCGGTGATCGAT
>JANYBR010000005.1 GCA_025360685.1 Pseudomonadota bacterium | reverse complement strand
GGCAAGATCTGGTGGGACGGTGCAGTCGTGGCGAGTCTCACGGCCGGCTCAACGCCGCTTGAGCCGAAGGTTTCAGTTCTCGCCGACACGCTTCTCAAGGGCGACTTGCGTGACCAGGTGCAGGGGCGGCTCGACAAGTGGCTCGGTGAACGGATTGCGTCGCGGCTCGAGCCGTTGCTCGCATTGGGCAATGCGATCGAGACCAGGGCCGGCACGGTAAACGCCCTGCCTGCCGCCGCGCGCGGCATCGCGCATCAGATACTCGAACATTTCGGCTCGCTCGACCGGGCGTCGATTACATTGCCGGAGGATCTGCGTCCGCTGCTTCGTGCGTTGAAAATATTCGGCGTCTGGTTCGGCCGGCGTGCGATCTATCTGCCGAAGATGCTGCGCCCGGAGGCGGCGTCCCTTCTCGCGCTTTTGTGGAGCGTATGGCACCGCGTGGACAAGATGCCCGCTCCGCCGCAACCCGGACTCACTTCGTTCGTCGTCGATGTCGAACTGCCGGCGCCGTTTCTGGCCGCGGCAGGATTTCGGGTTGTCGCCGGGCGGGCCATCCGTTTCGACATGCTCGATCGCCTCGAGGAAGAACTTGAAAAGGGTGCCGCCAGCGGCGCGCAGGCGGAGACCTTGTTACCCAAGCTTGTGTCGCTGCTCGGTTGCGGCAACGAAGAGCTGAAGGAGGTCCTTGCACAGATCGGCTGGCGCATCGTCGATGTCGTGGATACCGGACAAGGTGCCGCGCGTGTGTGGCGCAAGGCACGCGAACGGCCATCGCGCCCGGTTCGCGGCAGGAACAAAGTGCCCAAAGTCGAAATACGCCCGGACTCGCCTTTCGCCGAGTTAGCCACGCTTATCCGGAAATGAACGCTTGTCGAAAGAAGACCGCATCCGCATCGACAAGTGGCTCTGGCACGCACGGTTCTACCGGACACGCGTCGTCGCGCAGAAAGCGGCGGAATCCGGTCGTTTGAGATTGAACGGTGCGCGAGTGGTGAAATCGGGACACGGCATCAAGTGTGGAGACGTGCTGACCGTTGCGCAGGGACACGAAGTCCTTGCCGTTCGTGTGGTTGCTTTTGGAGAACGGCGGGGCCCCGCACAGGAGGCACGGGCACTGTACGAAATCGTCGCGGAGGATACTCTTGATCCCTGAGCGCCCGAGCCGTAATGACGCTGGCCTAGCTTTTCGTTACAGGACTGCCGCATGACCTATGTCGTCACCGAAGCCTGCATCAAGTGCAAGTTCATGGACTGCGTTGAAGTATGCCCGGTCGACTGTTTCTACGAGGGCGAAAACATGCTCGTCATCCATCCCGACGAGTGCATCGATTGTGGCGTGTGCGAACCGGAATGCCCGCCCGAGGCGATCAAGGCGGATACCGAGTCCGGCCTGGAAAAGTGGCTGACCGTGAACGCCGAGTACGCCAAGAAATGGCCGAACATTACCCAGCATGGGACGGCGCCGGCCGACGCCAAGGAATGGGAAGGTGTTCCTGACAAATTCGAAAAACACTTTTCCGATAAACCCGGCGACGGCTCGTAGAATTCGGGTCAGTCGCGTCATTCGGCCGGACGCCGACTTCCGACCGCCAATTTAACCAATTGAATTGGCGGGATATTCACAGCGACTCGCGAATAAACATCGATAATTCAACGACTTGTCACTTTGTCCTTCCGTTTACGGACGAACTGTGTTATATAATTCCACGATCAGGAACGATGTCGAAGGCCCTTTCCGGACTGGCAACAATCCGGTGCCGTCGCTTGTCTCTATTGCAGTGCAATGTGACTTGGCTCGTGGGCGCGCATTGAGCGCGACAGGTGAGCCGAACGAAAGTGAACAATGACAACCGCAAAAACAGCACCCGCTCCCACCATTCAGAAGAAGGTTCCTGCGAACTCCAACAGCAGGAAGCACGAGTTCAAGATGAACGACCATGTCGTGTACCCCACGCATGGCGTCGGCCGCATCATGAAGATCGAGGAACAGGAAGTCGCCGGCACGAAACTGGAACTCTTCGTCATCACGTTCGAGAAGGACAAGATGACGCTGCGCGTTCCGACCCTGAAGGCCAAGGCCGTCGGCATGCGCAAGCTCTCGTCGCCAGACATCGTCAACAACGCGCTCAACACTCTCAAGGGCCGCGCACGCATTAAGCGCACCATGTGGTCCCGCCGCGCGCAGGAATACGAAGCGAAGATCAATTCCGGTGACCTAGTCGCGATCGCGGAAGTCGTGCGCGATCTGCACCGCGCCAGCGGTCAGCCGGAGCAGTCCTATTCCGAGCGCCAGCTCTACGAAGCGGCCCTCGCCCGCATGGCACGCGAAGTCGCCGCCGTCGAAAAGACCGACGAGCCGTCGGCCGTCAAGCGCGTCGAAGGCATGTTGCTGAAGAAGGCGGCCTAAGCCGTACCCAATCGATTGAAGACAGAGGCTCGGAGAGATCCGGGCCTCTTTTCTTTGATTCGACCGAGCCTCACCTTCGCCGTTCGACGGGTTCAGCGTCAGAGTCGGGTGTTAGTCGTCCTGAGGCCGTCCAAGGATGGATGAAGAGGTGGTCCACCATTCCCTATGTCATCGGCGTTAACGCACAACCTCGATGCCTTGCGGATTGGCGACCTCGATCTCCGGGCCATTCAGGGACTGAAGCCAGCCGCGCACGCGGATCGTCTGCCCGACATAAGAGAGAGGATCGACCCCTGTGGCGCGAAAATTCGGCATGTCGTCCGGATCGACGGTAACAGTGAAATCGCGGCGCCAGTCGCTGCCGAAATTCAAATAGGCACGGCCGTTTCGCATACTCGCATTCAGGACCTTGCCTTCAACGACCTGAAACGTGCCAATATCGTGCCACAAATTCTCGGGCGAGCGGATCGCATAAGCCCGATCCGTCCACAGTCCGGCGTGTGCTGCGCGGGCCTTCGCCTCCACCGCAAACAGTTCGGCTGCACATTCGGAGCGGTCAGGAGAGATCGAGGCCCGCGCAAGTCCGCGACTGAGAAGCTCGCCCTGAACCCATCGGCCGGCGGCAAACGCTTGCCCGCGCACGCGATCGTAGCGATCTTCCTTAGGCGCAATCGCTGTCAGCGTCAGGGCGCCCGCGCCGGCAAGCGACCAGATCGCAGCCAGTGCCTGATCCGCAAAGGCTTGCGGTGCCCGGTCAAGCGGGCCACTCGGCAGGCGAATACCCTCCAGATGGATCGCGCGTCCGTCGGTCAGGATGACCGCTCCATTCTTCTCCACCCGCAACACATGTCCGTCTGCGATCTCGATTGGACCGGCGCAAGTCGGCAGGCTCGAGCCATGGGCGGGTAGACATGTGAGAAGCGCGGCGACGAATACTCCGTGCAACCGACGCATTCGTGCTTAGCCCTCGAGCGACATCAGATCGCTTCGTACCAGTCGATCCCGCCCTCGTCCGGCGTGCGCAGGATGCGGCCGCGGGCGCGCAGGCAGTTCAAATGCGCCAGGCTCTCACCGGTGGCCATTCCGAAATTGCCCTGCGTGATGCGGCTGCGGAACAGCGCGGGAAAGACATCCACCGCACGCTTGGGCTCGGCGCACAGCGCGTGAAGTTTCTCGAGCCCTTGCTCGTGATGATCGATCAATTCCTGCAGCCGTAGCGGCCCTTTGCGAAACGGCTCGTTGTGCGACGGCAACACCAGCGCATCCGCGGGTACGATGCCCATGAGCTTGTGGCAGGAGTCGAGCCAGTCCTGCAGCGAATTGGCTTCCGGTTCGGTCGGATGGACCGATACGTTGGACGATATCTTCGGCAGGAGCTGATCGCCGGAGATGAAAATGTTGATCTCCGGGCACCAGAGACAGGCATGTTCGGGCGAATGACCGTTGCCGCCGACGATGCGCCACTTATACGCCCCGATCTCGATCTCATCGCCTTCGATGATCCGGTGATAGGCGTTGGGAAGTTTGTATACGCCGTAGCCGAAGCCGCCGAACCGCGCCTTGTAGTTTTCCAGCAGATCTTCGGGAAATCCCGCTGCGCGATAAAAACGCAGGCCTTCGCTCGGCGCTTCCTGGCCGGTGTCGGCAGCCAGATTGCGGCACATCAGGAATTCGGTGCGCGTGATCCACAACTCGACGTCGAATTTGCGCACCAACCAGCCGGCAAGGCCGATATGATCGGGATGCATGTGCGTGACGATCACGCGCTTGACGGGCCTGCCCTTCATGGGACCGGCAAAGAGCTGTTCCCAAGCCTGTGTGGTTTCTTCGTTCTTTATGCCGCTGTCGACGATGGTCCAACCGTCACCGTCTTCAAGCAACCACAAATTTATGTGATTGAGTTGCATCGGAAGCCGCATGCGCACCCAATGCACTCCGGGGGCCACGATGATGCTATGACCGGTCTCCGGCCGTGTTTCGAACGGATAGTCGAGGTTGCTTCCCGGGCGGACCCGGGCGTCGGTTGAGCTCACAAACGAGCCTTTCGGGAATAAATGTGCATCGACTATGGGTAGTGGCGGTGAGTGCCGTCAAGCGCACATAGGGATACATTTTTACAATGCCCAGCCGCTGCAACCCGGTCCGGAGCGCGTTATAGATGTGCAGTCATCCCCTGTTTCTTGGAGGAATCATGCGCCGCATTGCTCTTATCACTTGCTTGACGTCGCTGGCTTTTGCCGGTCTGGCCCGGGCCGACGGCGTCTCGACTG
>JANYBR010000003.1 GCA_025360685.1 Pseudomonadota bacterium | reverse complement strand
ATCGCCAAGGCCACGGGACGCGAATTCGTACGCATGTCGCTTGGCGGCGTGCGTGACGAAGCGGAAATCCGCGGTCACCGCCGTACCTACATCGGCTCGATGCCCGGCAAGGTCATCCAGTCGATGAAGAAGGCGAAAACGGCGAACCCGCTGTTCCTGCTCGACGAGATCGACAAGCTTGGCGCCGACTGGCGCGGCGATCCATCGTCTGCGCTTCTGGAAGTGCTGGACCCCGAGCAGAACGCGACGTTCTCAGACCACTATCTGGAAGTGGAATTCGATCTGTCGGATGTGATGTTCATCACCACGGCCAACAGCCTGCGCATGCCGCAGCCGCTGATGGACCGCATGGAGATCATACGTATCCCGGGCTACACCGAGGATGAAAAGGTCGAGATCGCCAAGCGCCATCTGATTCCGAAAGAGGTCAAGGCGCATGGACTGAAGGACGACGAGTGGAAAATCACAGACGCGGGCCTGCGCGACCTGATCCGCTATCACACCCGTGAGGCTGGCGTGCGCAATCTCGAGCGCGAAATCGCGAACCTGACCCGCAAGGCGGTGAAAGAGATCGTCTCCAACAAGACGAAGTCGGTCGAAGTCACGCAGGAAAATGTCGACACGTATGCCGGCGTCCGCAAATTCCGCTATGGCGAAGTGGAAGGCGAAGACCAGGTCGGGGTTGTCACCGGACTTGCGTGGACCGAAGTTGGCGGCGAGACGCTCACAATCGAATCCGTAATGCTCCCTGGCAAGGGTCGTTTTCAGGCGACCGGAAAGCTCGGCGAAGTCATGAAAGAGTCGATCGACGCGGCGCGGTCCTATGTCCGCTCCAAGGCGACGTCGTTCGGCATCAAGCCGCCACTGTTCGACAAGATCGACATCCATGTGCACGTGCCGGAAGGTGCGACGCCCAAGGACGGTCCCTCTGCCGGTCTGGCGATGGCGACTTCCATCATCTCCGTGATCACGGGCATTCCGGTGCGTCGCGATGTGGCGATGACGGGCGAGGTCACTCTGCGCGGCCGCGCACTGCCTATCGGTGGTCTGAAGGAGAAGCTGCTTGCCGCTCTGCGTGCCGGCATCAAGACGGTCATCATTCCGCAGGAGAACGAGAAGGATCTCGCCGAAGTGCCCGACAATGTGAAGTCGGGGATGAGGATAGTGCCGGTTTCCAACGTCGGTGATGTGCTCAAGATTGCGCTGGTGCGACAGCCCGAGGCGATCGACTGGGTGGAAACCGAAGTGACGGTTCCGCCGCCGGCTGGCGGTGACAACGACGCAGTCGTCACGCACTAGGTGGCGCGTTAACGCTTGACGAAGGCCCCGGGTCGCAACCGATCCGGGGTCTTTTTCACGCGATATTTCCCTGAAAACTGGGGTTTTTGGTTTGACCCGAGACCGATGCGCCCTAAAGTCGGCTCTCTCGGAGCGAATCGCGCAAAGGAGCCGTCGCCGTGAACAAGAACGATCTCATCCAGAAGCTCGCCGAACACACCGGCCTCGACAAGAACACGTCTGCCAAGGCCGTCGACGGGGTATTCGATCTCATCGCCGCGTCGCTCAAGGCGGGTGACGAAGTCCGCCTGACAGGCTTTGGCGTATTCGTGGTGGCGACCCGCGCCGGCGGCAAGGGACGCAACCCGCAAACGGGCGAGGAAATCACGATCAAGCCCTCGAAGCAGCCGCGCTTCCGCGCCGGCAAGCAACTCAAGGACTCGCTGAATACCTGAAGCAGCGCCCCGGCGCATCGTCGTTCTTGGTTGCGCCGGAAGCGGCAAGACCAGGTTCGCGCGCCGTCTTGGTGCGCATACGGGCTTGCGAGTGATTTGTCTGGACGACATCTGGCAAACGGCCTGGTCGAATGCCGACGTTCCAAGCTTCCGCGCATTGGTATCGGATGCGCACGCGTCCGACGCCTGGATCAGTGACGGAAATTTTGCGCGCGCGACATTCGACTATCTGGCCACCGCGAGGCGGACGCATTTATCTCCAGTCGGGCTCAGGCATGAAACAACGCGCTGACGGATTCGCCGTCGTGAATCCGGCGCATCGCTTCCGCCAACGGCTTGGCGATCGACAGAATTGTCAGCTTCGGAGCCAGGTTTTCGACCGCGATCGGAACAGTGTTGGTGCAGACAATCTCACTCACATCCGGTTGCTCGCTCAGCCGGGTTGCCGCTCCCGCCGCAAACAGGCCATGGGTGCAAGCAATCCGGATCGATTTCACCTTGTGGGCGCGCAGATGATTGAGCAGTTCGAACATCGTGCTGCCCTTGGCAATCTCGTCGTCCAGCACGATCACGTCCTTGCCCGTCACGTCGCCGATGACGGAGCTAATCTGGACCTTGTCGTCCGCAAAGCGTTGCTTGGCGGCAACGGCGACGCCGACGCCGAGCAGGCGAGCGAAATGGGCCGTGTCCTTGGCGTTGCCCAGATCGGGTGACACGGCGACCGTGTTGGACAGATCGTATTTGCGAAAGTGGTCCGCCAACTCGTTCAGTGCGTGCAAATGATCGACCGGGATGCTGAAGAAGCCATGCACCTGGGGCGAATGCAGCGCCATGGTCAGCACGCGATCGGCCCCTGCGGTCACCATCAGGTCTGCCACCAGCCTGCCGCCGATGGAGATGCGCGGTGCATCCTTCTTGTCGGAGCGCGCATAAGCGTAGAACGGCATGACCACGGTAATGCGCGACGCGGATGCGCCCCGCGCGGCATCCAGCATCAGGAGCAGTTCCACCAGATGTTCCTGGACTGGCGTCGACATCGGCTGAATGATGAAGACGTCGCGTTCGCGGCAATTGGCCTGTAGCTGGACTTCGAGACAGTCGGTGGCGAACCGAGTCAGCCGCGAAGGTAGGAGCGGCACACGCAAATGCTGGCATATCTCGGCGGCGAGCTCCGGATGTGCAGATCCACTGAAGACGGCGATTTCTTTCATCAATGACCCCCAGTAACGATCAGTCCGCTCTAGGCCCGTCGGCGCGTAGAGCGCGGAAACCTTCCGCCTTCGCAACGTGTGCGTTGGCGCGACAACCTTCTGTCGCTTCGCGAGCGAAGGCTGGTGGGCGGTGACGGGATCGAACCGCCGACCCTATCGGTGTAAACGATATGCTCTACCGGCTGAGCTAACCGCCCTGACGGCGACCTCATACACCAGCTTTGTCGCGCGAGACACCCCATTAAACATCGGCAATGCGGCGAATGTTTGCGACACTGTATTGCTCGCCGGGCGCGCGCGATGCGTCTACGGTCCAACGCGCAACAACCCAGTGCGAGTTACGATGCGCCGAGTCGCGTTTTTGGGCCTGTCGGCATTGCTGCTCGCCGGTTGCGGCACAAGCGCGCCGCACCACGGGCGCTGGAATCCCAATGCCGTGCCGCCCCGGAACGAGGACTGGCACTCTCCCAGAGCTACACTGATGCGTTTTGACGCGAACCATGACGGCGTCGTTACTCGTGCCGAGTTGATTCAAGGGTTGAAGGCTGAATTCGACAGTTTCGACACCTATCACAAGAATTGCCTGTCGCCCGAGCAGGCGCGCGCCATCAATCAGCTCCGGGTGCAGCAGGATGCGTCGCAGGCCAGCCCGTTGGTAGACTGGAACCAGGACAACTGCATCGATTTCAATGAGTTTTCCGGCGCCACGCTGTCGCTGTTTGAGTCGTTGGATACCAATGGCGACGGCCAGCTTACGGCGGCCGAACTCAACCCCGCCAATCAACGACCGGGTGGCGGTCCTTCAGGAGAAACGGGTAGCGGCCATCATGGACATGGCCGCGGCGGTGGTGATGGCCAGTAACCAATTTCAACACTCGGCTTGACGACATCTGGTCCGGATGGCCGACTGACGACATGCGGCCGCACGTTTACATCGCAATCCTGGCGTTGTTCGCGGTGGCGGGCTGTTCGACCCCCGCTCACCACTGGACGCCGACCGTATCGCCGCGCGCGGAGGACTGGCACGGCCCCTACAGTCTCCTGTTGCGCTACGATGCCAACAATGACGGGGTGGTGACGCGGCGCGAACTCGAAGCCGGACTTCGTCAGGATTTCCGGCAGGCCGATACCAATCACGATGGCCTGTTGGACATGGATGAAGTGCGCGCCGCCAACCTGCGGCGAATTCGCATCGACCAGTCGACCGCAATCCCGCTGATCGACTGGAATGGCGACGGATATGTCGACTTCGGAGAGTTCGCGTCTGGAATGCGTTCGTTGTTCGAACAATATGACGCGGACGGCGATGGCAACGTTACGCTGGACGAAATGCATATTCGGCTACAGAAGGTGAGCCCCGGCGCCCAGCCGCCGGACGCCAACGCAGGCGGATCCCACTGATTTTTCCACGGTTTTGGCCGCTGTGCTTGACAGCGGCAGACGGCGCGCCCTACACCGGCCCCCTTTCGCGCTCTGGGCCGATTGCCCCGATGCGGGGGCGTAGCTCAGTTGGTTAGAGTGTCGGCCTGTCACGCCGAAGGTCGCGGGTTCGAGCCCCGTCGCTCCCGCCATTTCCACAGTTGGGAATGGTTCGCAATTAGTCCAAAAAATCCTGTTTTTTCGCGACGAATCTTAGTCTACACCCGCGTTGCTCGCGGACAGGTGCTGCCTATACTGCACCCGCGAAATGACACCGTTTCGATCTGTTCTTCGGCGCACCAGTGCCCCGGGTCGAAGCCAAAGGGCCGGGTATGGACAAGCAGCTTCTTGAGTACCTGCCGATCCTCATCTTCATAGGCATCGCCGGCGTTATCGCCACCGCTCTCGTGCTGGTTCCGCTTGTCATCGCTCCTTCAAAGCCCGATCCGGAGAAATTGTCGGCGTATGAGTGCGGCTTCAATGCGTTCGGCGACGCGCGAATGAAATTCGACGTGCGTTTCTATCTGGTCTCGATCCTGTTCATCATTTTCGATCTGGAAGTCGCATTCCTGTTTCCCTGGGCAATTACATTGGGCACGACCGGGGTCTTTGCGTTCTGGTCGATGATCACGTTCCTCGGGGTGCTGACGGTCGGCTTCATCTATGAGTGGAAGAAGGGAGCACTTGAATGGGAGTGATCCCCGCAAGCCCCACTTCACGCACAGGCGTCGAAGGCGCGGCGGCATCGATCAGTGGCAACGATCCCTACTTCAAGGCCATGCAGGCCGAGATGGCGGATAAGGGTTTTCTCGTCACCTCGGCCGAAGCTCTGGTGAACTGGGCTCGTACCGGTTCGCTGATGTGGATGACGTTCGGCCTTGCCTGTTGTGCCGTGGAGATGATGCAGGCGAGCATGCCGCGCTATGATCTGGAGCGCTTCGGTGCGGCGCCGCGCGGCTCCCCGCGCCAATCCGACGTGATGATCGTTGCCGGCACCCTGACAAACAAGATGGCTCCGGCGCTTCGCAAGGTCTACGATCAGATGCCTGAGCCGCGCTACGTAATCTCGATGGGATCGTGCGCGAATGGCGGCGGCTACTACCACTATTCCTACGCGGTAGTGCGCGGTTGCGATCGCATCGTGCCCGTTGACATCTATGTCCCGGGCTGCCCTCCGACGGCCGAAGCGCTGATCTACGGGATCATGCTGCTGCAGCGGAAAATCCGCCGTACCGGAACAATCGAGCGCTGAGATGACCGATCTTGCGCAGCTCGGCCAGAAACTCAGCGACGCGCTGCCTGGCGCGTTCCGTGCACACCATGCTTTGGTTGGCGAACTGACGCTCGACGCCGAGCTCGGCGAGATCGTGCGCGTTATGAAGTTCCTGCGCGACGATCCGGAGTGCGAATTCAAGATCCTGGTGGATATCTGCGGTGTCGACTGGCCCCAGCGCGAGAAGCGCTTTGATGTCGTCTATCATCTTCTGTCACTGACGAAGAACATGCGCGTGAGGGTTCGCGTGCAGACGAATGAAGAAGATTCGGTGCCGTCCGTGGTGAGCGTGTATCCCGCGGCCAACTGGTTCGAACGCGAGGCGTTCGACATGTATGGCATGGCGTTTTCGGACCACCCCGACCTGCGGCGGATACTGACCGACTACGGGTTCTCGGGGCATCCGTTGCGCAAGGATTTTCCGCTCACCGGATTCGTCGAGGTGCGCTACGACGACGAGCTCAAGCGCGTCGTCTATCAACCGGTGCAGCTTGTGCAGGAATTTCGCGATTTCGATTTCATGTCGCCCTGGGAAGGCGCACCGCACATCATGCCAGACGGCCAGAGAGCTGCTTCTGGGAATCCGGGAAAGAAGGCATGAGCACTTACCTGGACAAGCCGGAGGGCGAAGCGAACGAACCCAGGATCACGCTCAATTTCGGGCCGCAACATCCCGCGGCGCATGGTGTGTTGCGCCTGGTGCTCGATCTCGACGGTGAAATCGTCACACGCGTCGATCCTCATATCGGCTTGCTCCATCGCGGTACAGAAAAACTAATCGAGCACAAGACATACCTGCAGGCCGTCCCTTACTTCGACCGGCTCGACTATGTCGCGCCAATGAATCAGGAGCATGCATTCGCTCTCGCGGTCGAGAAGCTGCTCGGTCTCGAAGTTCCTAAACGCGGGCAATACATCCGCGTGCTGTTTTCCGAGCTCGGCCGGCTGATGAACCACATTCTCAACACAACATTCCAGGCGCTGGACGTGGGCGCGATGACCCCGCCGCTGTGGGGCATGGAGTCGCGCGAGACAATGCTGTCGTTCTACGAGCGCGTGTCCGGAAGCCGCATGCACGCAGCCTATTTCCGTCCAGGCGGGGTGCACCAGGACCTGCCGCCGGGATTGCTGGAGGACATGTACAAATTTCTCGACCCGTTCCTGAAGGTCCTGGATGACATCGACGGGCTGATCGTCGAAAACCGTATCTTCAAGCAGCGTAACGTCGATATCGGGGTCGTGAATCGCGAGCAGGCCGAGATGTGGGCGTTTTCCGGTGTGATGCTGCGCTCGGCCGGTGTGGCTTGGGACCTGCGCCGCTCGCAACCGTATGAATGTTACAATGATTTCGATTTCCAGATTCCCGTCGGCCGTAACGGGGACTGCTATGACCGTTACGTGCTGCGCATGGAAGAGATGCGCCAATCAATCAAGATCATGAAACAGTGCATCGAGAAAATGCCGGCAGGGCCGGTTTCGTCGGCCGATAACAAAGTCGTGCCGCCTAAGCGCGAAGAAATGAAGCGTTCGATGGAGGCGCTGATCCATCACTTCAAGCTCTATACCGAAGGCTATCACGTACCGAAGGGCGAGGTGTACGCCGCGGTCGAGGCGCCCAAGGGCGAGTTTGGCGTCTACCTCGTGTCGGACGGCGGCAACAAGCCTTATCGCTGCAAGATCCGTGCGCCGTCGTTCGTGCATTTGCAGGCCATGGACTACATGAACCGGGGACATATGCTGGCTGACGTTTCCGCCGTGCTCGGTTCGCTCGACATCGTATTCGGCGAGGTCGACCGATGAGCCTGCGCCGCCTTGCACCGCCAGAGATGCAGCCGCCCGGCTTTGAGTTCACGCTCGAGAACATGGGGCGCATTGAAAAGGAGATCGCGAAATACCCGCCCGGCCGTCAGGCCAGTGCCGTGATCTCGCTTTTGTGGATCGGTCAGGAGCAGCAGGGCTGGGTCACGCATCCGATGATCGAGTGTGTCGGCCGGCGGCTCGACATGGCGTACATCCGAGTGCTCGAGGTCGCCACGTTCTACACGATGTTCAATCTGGCGCCGGTCGGCAAGTTCCATCTCCAGGTTTGCACCACGCCGCCGTGCATGCTGCGAGGCTCGGACGACGTCGTCGCCGTTTGTCAGAACCGCATCGCGCGCGGTCAGCACGTCGTGACCAAGGACGGCATGTTGTCTTGGACAGAGGTCGAGTGCTTAGGTGCCTGCGTAAATGCGCCGATGATGCAGGTCGGCAATGACTTCTATGAAGACCTTGACGCCGCGAGCACCGCGAAACTGATCGAGGCCTTCGGCCGTGGCGAAACGCCCAGACCTGGTTCGCAGATTGGTCGCTTCTCCTCGGAGCCTTCGGGCGGATTGAATTCTCTTACCGATCGCTCGATCTACGCCGCCAAAGCGTCAGGAACGAGCTGATGCTTGCGGACCATGACCGTATCTTTACGAATATCTACGGGCTTGAGGATATCAGCCTGGAGGGCGCGATGTCGCGCGGTTTGTGGGACGGCACGAAGAAGATCCTGGAACTCGGCCCGGAACGCATTTGTGACGAGATGAAGAAGTCGGGCCTGCGTGGACGGGGCGGTGCCGGTTTCGCGACGGGACTGAAATGGACCTTCATGCCAAAGGAAGTGAAGGATCGTCCGCACTATCTCGTCGTCAACGCAGACGAATCCGAACCCGGTACATGCAAGGACCGGGACATCATGCGTAATGATCCGCATCATTTGATCGAAGGCTGCCTGATTGCGTCCTTCGCGATGCGCGCACACACATGCTACATCTATATCCGGGGCGAATTCATTCGCGAGCGCCAACGTCTGCAGGCCGCAATCGACGAATGCTATGCGGCCAAGCTGATCGGCAAAAGCAATATCCACGGCTGGGACTTTGAACTTTTCGTCCATCATGGGGCGGGCGCCTATGTGTGCGGCGAGGAAACCGCGCTGCTCGAGAGCTTTGAAGGCAAGAAGGGCCAGCCGCGCATGAAACCGCCGTTCCCGGCGAACATGGGCATCTATGGCTGCCCGACCACGGTGAACAATGTGGAGTCCATCGCGGTGGTGCCGACCATCATGCGCCGCGGGGCTGAGTGGTTCGCCGGCATCGGACGCCCAAACAACACGGGCACCAAGCTCTTCTGCATTTCCGGTCACGTGAACAAGCCCTGCACGGTGGAAGAGGGCCTCGGCATTACGATGCGCGAATTGATCGAGAGATATGCCGGCGGCGTGCGCGGCGGCTGGGATAATCTGCTAGCTGTAATTCCGGGCGGCGCGTCGTGTCCGATGATTCCAAAATCGGTTTGCGATGGCGTCATCATGGACTTCGACGCGCTAAAGGCCGTGAACTCGAGCCTGGGCACAGCCGCCGTGATCGTCATGGACAAGTCGACGGATCTTTTGCGGGTCATTTCGCGGCTGGCTTACTTCTACAAGCACGAAAGCTGCGGCCAGTGCACGCCTTGCCGCGAAGGAACCGGCTGGATGTGGCGCGTGATGAAGCGGCTGGAGACCGGCGACGCTCGGGTCGAAGAGATCGACCAGTTGATGGAAGTCACCAAGCAGATCGAAGGCCACGTCATTTGCGGACTCGGCGACGCCGCTGGCTGGCCAATCCAGGGCTTGATCCGTCACTTCCGTCCCGAGCTCGAGCGGCGCATCGCGGAGCGCCAAAAAATGGCGGCGGAGTAGCGCGATGCAGCATCTCGCCCAGGTCAATCTCGGACGCGTCCTTGGCGGACCGGACGATCCGCGCATGGCCGATTTCTACGCCAACCTTGCCCGCGTCAATGCTCTGGCCGATCGCATGCCCGGATTTGTCTGGCGCCTCAAGGATGATCGCGGCATCAGCGCGCTGTCGCTGCACTGGCCAGGTGATCCGTCCATGAATGTGAATATGTCCGTGTGGGAAAGCGCGGAGGCTCTCGGCAAATTTGTCTTTCAGACGGTTCACCGGAACATATACGCACGCAAGCACCAATTCTTCGAAATGCCAGACAAGCCGACGGTCGTCATGTGGTGGATTCCAGCCGGTCACATCCCGACGCTCGACGAGGCGAAGGAACGGCTCGACCACTACATTGCAAATGGTCCCGGCGAAACCGCATTCGGCTGGGCCGATCTGCCGTCCGCGAAACTTTGGCAAGAGAAACGGTGCGGCTGATGCCATCGCGCAAGCTCATCATCGATGGCAGGGAGATCGAGGCGGATGACAGCCTCACTTTGCTGCAGGCCTGCGAGAGAGCCGGCGGTGAGATTCCACGTTTCTGCTACCACGAGCGGCTGTCGGTGGCCGGTAACTGCCGCATGTGCCTCGTCGAATGGGTCGGCGCGCCCAAGCCACAGGCCTCATGTGCACTGCAGGTGCGCGATATCTTCCCGAACAAGGACGGAACGCCAGCGAAGATCAACACCAATTCGCAGGTCGCCCGCAAGGCGCGCGAAGGCGTGATGGAGTTCCTGCTCATCAATCATCCGCTCGACTGCCCGATCTGCGACCAGGGCGGCGAGTGCGACCTGCAAGACCAGGCCATGGGTTATGGCCGCGCGGCGTTCAATCGCTTCCGCGAGAACAAGCGCGCCGTCGAAGACAAGTATATGGGCCCCTTGGTCGCCACGACCATGACCCGCTGCATTCAGTGCACGCGCTGCGTCAGGTTTGCGACCGAGGTCGCGGGAGTTCCCGATCTGGGTGCCACCGGCCGCGGTGAGGATATGGAGATCACGACCTACCTGGAGAAGGCGTTCGCGTCTGAACTGTCCGGCAATGTCGTTGATCTTTGCCCGGTGGGTGCGCTGACATCGAAACCATACGCGTTCAATGCTCGCCCTTGGGAACTGCGGCACACCGAATCCATCGACGTGATGGACGCGCAGGGCTGCAATATCCGCGTCGATACGCGCGGACGCGAAGTGATGCGCGTACTGCCGCGCCTGAACGAAGAGGTGAACGAGGAGTGGATATCGGACAAAGCGCGGCACGCCTGTGACGGGCTTGCGCGCCAGCGCCTGGACCGGCCCTACATCCGCAAAGGCGGCAAACTGCAGCCCGCAACGTGGGCGGAAGCGTTCGCAGCCATCGCAGCACGGGTGTCCACCACCAAGCCGGAACGGATGGCCGCGATTGTCGGCGATCTCGCGGCCGCAGAGGAGATCAAAGCGCTCAAGGACCTGATGGTGTCATTAGGTGCAAAGAATCTCGATTGTCGCCAGGACGGAGCGAAGGTCGGCGGTCAGCGTCAATCCTACCTGTTCAACACGACAATCGCCGGCGTTGAAGCGGCCGACGCGATCCTGCTAGTCGGTGTTAACCCGCGCTGGGAAGCACCTGTTCTCAACGCGCGATTCCGCAAAGCATGGCTTTCCGGAAATGTCCAAATTGCCGGCCTGGGCGTGCGCTCGAACCAGACTTATCCGGTCACCGACATCGGCGCGGATGTCGCCACACTCGAGCAGATCGCCAGTGGTGGTCACATGTTCGCCGCCGTTCTGCGCGACGCCAAGCGGCCGATGATAGTGGTCGGCGCAAGCACGGTGGCGCGCGCAGATGGAGCGGAAATACTGAGGCTTGCAGCAAAGATCGCCGCCGACACGGGCATGATCGGTCCCGCAGGCGGAGCGGCAGCAGGCGGTTGGAACGGCTTCAACGTGCTGCACACTGCGGCTTCGCGCGTAGGTGCGCTCGATCTTGGTTTTGTGCCGGGCGAGGGTGGCCGCGATGTGGCAGCCATCGTGGACGGCGCGCAGAAAGGCGAAATCGACTTTATCTATCTGCTTGGTGCCGACGAGTTCGACGTCGCCCACCTTGGCCGCGCGTTCATCGTTTATCAGGGCAGCCACGGCGATGCCGGCGCGCATCACGCCGACGTGGTCTTGCCGGGTGCTGCGTACACCGAAAAAGATGGCCTCTATGTCAATTTCGAAGGCCGGGTCCAGCGCGCCCGTCGCGCGACGTTTCCGCCCGGCGAGGCTAAGGAAGACTGGGCAATCCTACGGGCGCTATCCGACGTGCTCGGCAAGCGGTTGCCCTACGACAATCTCGATGCCTTGCGCGCGGCGATCACCGCCGACGCCCCCCACTTCGCCGACCGTGGCGAGATTGTGCCGCACGGCGGGGCGGGAACTACGAATTGGGGTGCCGTCGGGTCGGCCGGACAATTCGACACGACCTTGCCGCTCGGAAGCGCGATGACCGACTTCTACCTGACGAACCCGATCGCGCGCGCCAGCGTGACGATGGCCGCTTGCAGCCGCGAATTCGTCACCGGCTCCTCCGGTGCAGTTAGCGGCAGCGTGCCGCGTGCGGCGGAGTAGGCGATGGCGCTCGTGCACTTTTATCAATTTCTGCCGGTGTACATAGCGCACATGTTTAGCGCCGACGCGGAGCCGTGGGGCTATGGCGTTGGTTGGGCCCTGAGTCAGGTTACGATGATCTTGCTCATCCAACTGCCTCTTCTCATCTCGATTGCGTTCTTCATCCTGGCCGACCGGAAGATCTGGGCAGCTGTTGCGTTGCGCCGCGGCCCGAACGTAGTTGGCCCGTTCGGCCTGCTTCAGACCTTCGCCGACGCGTTCAAATTCATGTTCAAGGAAGTCATCATTCCTTCGGGCGCCAACAAGGTGATCTTCATCCTGGCGCCCCTGGTCACCGCGACGCTGGCCTTCGCAGGCTGGGCGGTGGTGCCTTTCGCCGATGGCTGGGTCATAGCCGACATCAATGTTGGTATTCTCTATCTCTTCGCGATCTCGTCGCTTGGCATCTACGGCATCATCATGGCCGGCTGGGCGTCGAATTCGAAATATCCGTTCCTGTCGGCCATGCGGGCCGCGGCGCAGATGGTTTCCTACGAAGTTTCCATCGGCTTCGTCATCATCACTGTGCTGTTGTACGCCGGTTCGTTGAATCTCTCGGCCATCGTGCGTGCCCAGGAACATGGCTGGTTTGCCTTTACGATCCTGTTTCCGATGCTGCCGATATTTTTCGTCTCGGCGCTGGCTGAAACCAACCGCCCGCCATTCGATCTGGTCGAAGCCGAAGCCGAATTGGTGGCAGGATTCTTTGTCGAATATTCCTCGACTCCGTTTCTGCTCTTTTTCCTCGCCGAATATGTCAGCGTTGTGCTGATGTGCGCAATGTGCGCGATCCTGTTCTTCGGCGGTTGGCTGCCGCCTCTCAGCATCTGGCCGTTCTCGGTAGTTCCCGGAATCTTCTGGTTCCTGCTGAAGGTGTTTTTTTTCTTTTTCCTGTTCGCGATGGTGAAGGCCATGGTGCCGCGCTATCGCTACGATCAGTTGATGCGGCTCGGCTGGAAGGTGTTCCTGCCGACATCGCTTCTTTGGGTGGTGGTCACGGCGGGCTGGGTGCTCGTCTTCCACCATCACGCGTGAGGCCGCCATGGCAACTCTGGACCGAACGGCACGGCAAATCTTCTTCTGGGAGTTCATTCGCGCCTTCATTCTTGCGACGCGTTACCTCTTCAAGGAAAAGACGACGGTCAACTATCCATTCGAAAAGGGGCCGCTCAGTCCACGTTTTCGCGGCGAGCACGCACTTCGCCGCTATCCCAACGGCGAGGAACGCTGCATTGCGTGCAAGCTCTGCGAGGCGATCTGTCCGGCACAGGCCATCACGATCGAAGCCGAACCGCGCGAAGACGGCAGCCGCCGCACGACGCGCTACGACATCGACATGGTGAAATGCATTTATTGCGGAATGTGCCAGGAGGCCTGTCCCGTCGATGCGATCGTGGAAGGGCCAAATTTCGAGTACGCCACCGAAACCCGCGAAGAGCTGTACTACGACAAAGACCGACTACTCGCGAACGGCGACCGCTGGGAACGCGAGATTG
>JANYBR010000017.1 GCA_025360685.1 Pseudomonadota bacterium | reverse complement strand
GACATACCCCACCGCGATCAAAGCGGTATTGGAGTTGCTACTGTCCACGATCAGTTGGAGATGGGCCGTCCGGCCTTTTCGGAGATCCTGCGCAAACCCCGCATTGATCTGGAGCGCGACAGTCACGTCGCCGCGATCGATCAGATCGCCGATCTGCCGGTGGTCGCTCACGCGAGCCCGAACATCGAAGTAGGGGCTCGCCGTAAAGCGCGAGAGCAGATCGCGGCTCACCTGGCTGTTGTCGAAATCCAGCACCGCGGTTGGAATATGCCGGATCTCTAAGGTCGCCGCGTACCCGAAGACCAGCATCTGAATCACTGGCGGTCCGAACAATAGGAAGCGCGTGCGTTTGTCACGGAAGACTTGAATGAATTCCTTGACCAGCATGCCTCGAATGCGTCCCAGCATGGTGTGTCCTTACGTCAATTTCTTGTGGAAGGCACGGGTGGCAAGGATCGTGAGGAGCAACGCAAAAATGGTCAGCGCCAACAGATCGTCCAAGAGCAACGGGACGGACGTGCCTTTGAGAAAGACATCGCGAATGATCGTCATGAAATAGCGTGCGGGAATGAGATGCGTAATCAGCTGGATGACGGCCGGCATTTGGTCGATGGGATAAATAAAACCGGAGAGCAGAAAAGCCGGCAAGAAGGTAGCGATAAGCGCAATTTGACTCGCGGCAAGTTGGGATTTGGCGACGACCGACACACAATACCCCAACGACAGGACGACGATCAGAAAGAGGGTGCAACTGAGCAAGAAGACGCTCCATTGCCCGCGAAACGGAACGTCGAACCACCAGATCGCCATGCCGGCGCAGAGAGCCGTGTCGAGCAGCCCGATCACAAAATAGGGCACGAGCTTGCCGACCATGAGTTCCATCGGCGTGACGGGAGTGGAGACGAGTTGTTCCATGGTGCCGCGCTCCCATTCCCGTGCGATGGTCAATGATGTGAGAAAGGAGCCGATCACCGCCATGATGATGGCGATGACGCCCGGTACGATGTTGGCAGTGCTTTCGAGGTCTTCGTTAAACCAGGTCCGGGTATCGACCGTCAGAGGGGGCTGAAGGTCGGCCTGTCCGTGGCGACGGAGCCACTCAAACTGAATCTCCCGGTTATAGTTCTGGACCACGGCTTCGCTGTAGCTGATGCTGACGTTGGCCGTATTGTTATCCGTGGCGTCGATCAGCGCTTGGATGCTCACCGGGCCACCCGTCTTCAACTGCCCGGAAAAATCCGCAGGAATCACGATGGCGAGCCGGCAGTCGCCCGCATCCAACGCCTGAATCAGCACCGAATAATTGTCCACCGTCTTCACGACGTTGAAATACTCCGAGGCTTGAAAATGCTTGAGGAAGTCCTGGCTTTGCTGGCTGCCCTCGCGGTCGTACACGTAGACGGGAACATGCTGGATATCGAACCGCACGCCATAGCCGAAGGCCAGCATGAGCAGTAGCGGCATCGCCACGGTGATCAGCAAGCTGGGCAAGTCTCGGCTGATCTGGATGATTTCCTTGCGCATGATGGCGGCAAGTCGATGCCAACACATGTGTCCTACGTCTTTCCGGCAGCCTCTTGCGCGGCCATCAATGACACGAAGACGTCTTCCAGACTCGGGCGGATCGGTTCCATCTTCGTCACCGTGACACCCTGTTGCGACAGAGCGGTTCGCAGCCGAGGAATGGCAGCCTTGGCGTCCGGCACGACGACGTGCAGGGCGTTGCCGAATACGGCGACATCCGCCACGTCGGGCGTCTGTTGGAGCAGGTCGAGGGCCAAGCCGAGCGGTTCACATTCTACGAGCAGCAAGGCGCCGGTCATGGCGCGTTGCTTCAATTCCGTGGGTGATCCGGAGGCGACGATGCGGCCTTGGAAGATCAGGACCAGACGATTGCAATACTCCGCTTCGTCCATGTAGTGCGTCGTGACGAGCACGGTCACGCCCTCCGCGGCCATGGCGTGAATCAATTCCCAGAATTGGCGTCGCGAGATGGGATCGACTCCAGACGTCGGCTCGTCGAGAAAGAGAATCGGAGGCCGATGGAGCACTGCGCAGCCCAAGGCGAGCCGTTGCTTCCATCCGCTGGGCAGCGTGCCGGTCAAAGTCGATTCGCGGCCGCTCAAACCGGCCATGTCGAGGACCCACGCCTCGCGTTCCTTCATCACCGACCCAGGCACGTCATACAGACTGGCGAAGAACCGGATGTTTTCGATGACCCGAAGATCGTTATAGAGGGAAAACTTTTGAGACATGTAGCCGATCCGTTGGCGCACCCGCTCCGGTTCCCGCGCCACATCGTAGCCGGCCACAATGGCCTGACCCGTCGTAGGGCGAAGCAATCCGCATAACATGCGGATCGTGGTCGATTTGCCGGCGCCGTTCGGACCCAGGAATCCCACCACTTCTCCGCGCTGCGCTTCCAAGCTGATCCGGTCGACCGCGACAAAGTCGCCGAAGCGTTTCACGAGGTCCCGGGCGATCACGGGCGCAGCATTGTGGTTCGTCATGTGGATTTCCCGTCGGTTCCGGACGTGGCGGCGACGAAGAGGTCTTCGATTGTGGGGGCGACTTCTTCAAGGCGGTCGAACAACACTCCCGCCTCCTGGAGCTTCGCCCGCAGTTCTGGAATCCGGCGAGTCGCATCATCTACCACCAGGTGCACGCCATCGCCGACGAGCAGCGCGTTGAGCACGCCGCCGACGTCGTTGAGCGCGGCTCGGACGCGACGCGGATCGGGAGCCACGACGGTCAGGACCGCGCCCTTGAGGTGCGTTTTCAGTTTGGCCGGGGTTTCACAGAACAGGATGCGCCCCTGATGCAGCAGCGCGACCCGATGACAGCGTTCAGCCTCATCGAGGTAGGCGGTAGACATCAAAATGGCGATCCCCTTGTCGAGCAGCGAATAGAGAATGCGCCAGAAGTCGCGGCGCGAGACGGGGTCCACGCCGTTCGTGGGTTCATCGAGCAGGATCACGCGGGGGCGATGGATGAGGGCGCAGACGAGCCCAAGTTTTTGCTTCATTCCACCGGAGAGTTTGCCTGCCAGCCTGGTGATAAATTGCTGCATGCCGGCTGCGTCGAGCAGTTGGCGGCTTCGCTGTTCACGGTCTGCGCGCGGGACGCCGAAGACGTCGGCGTAGAAGCGGATGTTTTCCTCGACGGTCAGGTCTTCATAGAGGCCGAACCGCTGCGGCATATAACTGATGTGGGCCTTGGCCGCTTCCGGG
>JANYBR010000488.1 GCA_025360685.1 Pseudomonadota bacterium | reverse complement strand
CCGCCGCCGGCACAGAAGATCAGCGTCGTGCATGGCGACTATCGCACTGGAAACTTCCTGGTCGACGATGCGGGAAACATCCGCGCCATACTCGACTGGGAGATGTCGCATCTGGGCGATCCGCTGGAGGACCTTGGCTGGGCGATCGATCCGCTCTGGGCCGGCGCCGATCCGACGCGTCCTGGCGGAATGATCCCGCGCGCCGAGGCCATCCGCATCTGGGAAGAAGCGAGCGGTCTGAAGGCCGATCCTGAAGCTCTGCATTGGTGGGAAATCTTCGCCAGCCTGAAGGGCGCGGCGATCTGGATATCGGCCGCGCTGGAATATGCCGAGGGCCGCAACATCGATCCGATCAACGCCTTTTCTGGGTGGTACTGCCTTGCCTTCCACAACAAGGTGCTTGCAGATCGCCTGGCCGCGGAGAGCGGCGCATGAAACCGGAAGTCGGAACGATCCTCGCCTTGTCGGCGCAAAAAATCGCCATGGGCACCGGCGAACAGGGCGCTGCGTTCGCGCAGGGCACAGTCGGGCTGATCGCCATGATGTTGAGCATGTCGGCCAAGGAGTACGACCGCGGCGCAGACATCCGCTTCTCCGAAAACAGCGACATGCGCGCGCTGTTCGCCGAGCTTGCGCCAGCGGTATCGGATGCGGCCCTCAAGCAATCAATGCGCGAGGCGTCGGCTGCCAAAGATCCATCGCTGCGAATATCGGATCTTAACGATGGCAACTACGCGCTGCGCCGACTCTTGACCAGATTGCAGATCCACGCCGAAGAATGTGGCGCGACCGGCGCACAGCGGCGAATCTGGGCGGTCCTCAAAGCGATGGCCGAGCGCCGCCTTGTCATCCTTGGTCCCTGAATCCCGGACGCACACTTCGCCGAACGCCTTGCGCCTATCGCTTGCATGGGCCGCATGGGGCTCCAGCGGAGGCATCTACACCCCGTTCTTCGGCGCGTGGCTCGCCTATAAGGGCATCAGTCCCGTTGGAATCGGCGCACTCCTGTCGACCGGCATGTTTTTGCGGGTGATCGTGCCGCCCATCACCGCAATCATCGCCGATGCCCGCAACGACCGGCGCAGCATGATGATCATGCTGTTCGCGATTCAGTTCGTCGGCTACCTCGCGCTCAACTGGATGATGACGCCACTTCAGATCTTCGTGCTCGCGGTGACGTCGAATGTGGCCGGCGGCGCGGCGGGACCGCTGATGGAAAGCGTCAGCACGCGCCTCGCAGAACGATTCGGCTTCGATTACGGCCATGTGCGCCGCTGGAATTCGATCTCATTCGCCGTCTGCAATCTGGCGTCCGGCGTGGCGATTTCGAGCTGGGGCATGGTCGTCTTCGTGCCCTGGCTGACCGTGTCGCTGGGGCTCTCATTTGCCGCGATCTGCTGGCTGCCCGCGCCGCCGCCTGGCGCACGGAAAGCGCAGCTGGGCGTTCGACTTGGCGCCACCCTTGCCGAAGCGCGCGAGCTGATCGGTTCGGGTGTGTTCCTGCTCTTTCTGCTCGCGGCGAGCTTCGACCAGGGCAGCCATGCTTTCTACTACAGCTACGGCGGACTTCATTGGCGCTCGCTTGGCTATAGCGGCGCGGTGATCGGCGCGATCTGGCCGCTCGGCATCGTGGCCGAAGCGGCATTGTTTTCGATGTCGCTGCGGCTGTTTCGCGCCATCGGCCCGACACGCCTGCTGACATTGGGCGCGATCGGCTGCATCGTGCGCTGGACCATACTTTCCTTCGACCCACCATTCGCGCTTGTGGTTTTTGCGCAATTCCTGCACGGCGCAAGCTATGCGCTGGCCCACCTTGGCGCGATGTATTTCATTCTCAAGTCGGTGCCGCCGCGCCTGTCGGCGACGGCTCAGAGTCTCTACGCTGTCTTTTCCAACGGTATCGTGATGGGGCTTGCGACATTCGCATCCGGTCCGCTCTACGCGGCTTACGGAGGGCGCACTTATCTTCTGATGTCGGCAATGGGAGTAGTTGCAGCACTCTGCGCCGTGTGGCTCGGGCGTGCCTGGCACGGCGGGCGCATTACGGGAGGAGGCGCCGAAGAGGTGATCGATACGATCTAGCCGCGCGGATGCGCCGTTTCGTACACCGCGCGCAGCTTGCGCGTGTCGATTTCGGTGTAGGTTTGGGTGGTGGACAGCGACGCATGGCCCA
>JANYBR010000470.1 GCA_025360685.1 Pseudomonadota bacterium | reverse complement strand
CGCGCGCGCCGCCGCATCGACGCTCTCGCACGGCGCGCCCAGCTTGGCCGCTTCGAATGCCGCGGCCTGTGCCTCCTTCTCCAACCGCCAGATCTCGCGCACTCTGGTCGATGCTTCGCCGAAGACATAGGTTCGCGTGATGTCGGAGTTGTAGCCGTCGACATGGCAGCCCGTGTCGATCAGCACCACATCGCCGTTCGCCAGTTCCCGATCACCTTCTCCGCCATGCGGTAGCGCCGTATCCGAGCCAAACGAAACGATGCAGAATGTGTTGCCCGAGCCGCCCAGTGCGCGGTGCTGCTGATCGATGTAGCGGGCGACGTCCGACGCCCGCATGCCGGCCGCGAGGTTTCTCCACGCACGCCGCTGCACTTCCAAAGTGATCCGCTTGGCATGCGACATGAGCGCGATTTCCGCCGGCGACTTGCAACGCCGCAGCGCGTTGATCAGCGGACCGGCATCGGCGATCCGTTCCGCCGACAGCTCCCGGACAAAACCGAGATAGACGAAGAGCGCGACTTGATCGTCGAGGCCGATCTTCGCGCCGGCCGGCAAATGCGATGCGATCAGACGATAGGGACTCTCGTCCTCCTCCCAGATGATGATTTCGCCCGGCACGGCGATGCTGCCGCCGACTTTGGAGCGCTCGAAGCCGGGACAGACATAATCGATCGTACCGCCTGCATGCACGATCGCGCCGGTGAACCGTTCCGAGGGCGACCAAACCAGGCCGGTGAAATATTGCAGACTTTTCGTCGCGCCAAGAATCACCGCCGTCATTCCCGCGTTCTGCATCGAGGCACGCAGCGCAGCCAAACGCTTGCGGCGTTCGGCGAGTCCGATGGGTGCGGGTGCCTGAATAACCATCATGTCCGTCTCCAGCCGAGCATTGTCTACCTTATACGATCATGCTCAACTCGCGCGCGACACGATTTTTCGGAGGGCCGATGATTGTCGATATCCTGCTTGTCGCGCTGGTCGTTATCGGAAGCTGGTACACCGTCTCCATTCTGAGACTTGCCGTTGCACGCGCCCAAATTCGCCCAACTCTGGAGTCGATCGGGCTGGGCGTCGTCACCAACTTCTTCGACACGCTCGGCATAGGTTCCTTTGCGACCACCACTGCGTGGCTGAAATTCCGCACCATGGTGCCGGACCGCTTTATTCCAGCAACCTTGAATGCGGGTCACTGCATTCCCACCATCATTCAGGCTTTGGTGTTCATCAGACTGGTGCACGTCGACCCCTGGCTGCT
This sequence comes from Pseudomonadota bacterium, assembly GCA_025360685.1. GTDB lineage: Bacteria > Pseudomonadota > Alphaproteobacteria > Micropepsales > Micropepsaceae > Rhizomicrobium. The sequence continues at coordinate 917 of JANYBR010000470.1, read as the reverse complement.
TGCCGCCTGCATCGTCGCCGCGATGGCGGGTTCCTTTGTCGGCGCGGCTGCCATGCTGCGCACCTCGGTACCTGTCGTGCAGGCGACGGTCGGCGTGGCGCTCATCATCGCCGCCGCGCTCTACGCCATGCAGAACCTCAATTTGATGCCAAACACGGGCAACGCGCTCACCCTCGTGCCAGTGTTCTTCGTAGCCGCCGCCGCCGGGCATTTCGTCCTCGGCGCTCTCATGGCATACGGCATCGGACTATACGCACCATCCTTGATCATGCTCAGCCTGATGGGGCTCGATCCCAAGGCCGCTTTTCCCATCATGATGGGCGCTTGCGCATTCCTCATGCCCGTCACCGGCCGGCGCTTCGCTCAGGATGCCGGAGTCGATTTGCGCATTGTACTGGGCATCGCGCTCGGCGGATTGCCGGCGGTGCTGCTGGCTGCCTACACGGTGACCAATCTGCCGATCGTGACGCTACGCTGGGGTGTGGTCGTGGTTGTGTTGTATGCCGCGCTGCTGCTGTTGCGCGCCGCCGCCCGTCCGGCTGTCGCGGACGCGCCAGCATCCGTTTGATGCCGGAACCGGGGGGCTTGCATGCGCATTTGGTCACTTTTGGCCGCAGCCCTGGCCGCCTCGCTCATGTCCTCAGCTGACGCCGCGCCACGTTCGGCCGATGCGCGATTGCGCGCGCTCTACAGCGCCGAATGGAGCTGGCGAGAAAAGCAGTTCGCGGAAGATGAAAATGCCAACAAGCCGGTAGTCGACCATCTGCCCAAAGTCGATGCCGCGACCCAGGCAGCACGGCTCTCCCATTGGCAAACGGTGGCCGCGGAATTGAAGACGATTCCGCACGATCAGCTCTCACCCGCCGAGAAAGAAAATTATGACGTCTACAAGCCGCAGCTCGAAGCGCTGATCGCGA
>JANYBR010000448.1 GCA_025360685.1 Pseudomonadota bacterium | reverse complement strand
TTCCAGCCTGCCCATGACGGGACGCACATAGGCCGTGTAGCCGTCGGCTCCCGCCGCCCGGACCAGATTTTCGATGGCAGCACCGATCCCCAGATGCATCTCGCGCCGGAACGGATCGAAAGGTCCGAGATTGCGCGCACGGTCGGCATAGACGGTGATGGATTCGTTATGCACTTCGAACATCTGGTCCGGGCGGCGGGAGCCGACGGCTACACGGCCTATGTGCGTCCCGTCATGGGCAGGCTGGAAAATTCGCCGGGACCGCGGCCCATCGTGGCCGCGCACATCACGATGGATCCGGGGGCACCGGGCCGTGATCGGTTGTACGAAGCAATTGCTGAGCGTCACACCAATCGTGGTCCCTATCTCGACAGACCCATCGCGATGGGTGCGCTGAATAGTCTGGCAAATCTGGTCACGTCGGATCGCATTCGCGTCGCCTTTATCCTTGATCGCCACGCGCGCAGCGATCTGGCCGCGCTGATCGTCGATGCCACGCAACGCATCGTCGGCGATCCCGAAATGTCTGCTGCGAGTGCGCACTGGATCCGGACCGGCCGGCGCGACATCCAGGAGCATCGCGACGGCATTACGCTGGACGCTTCGGGCCTATCGCCAACGACCGTGATGTTCGGCAAATTCATGCCCGATCTCGGCGCAGCGACACAGGACAGCTTCTGGCTCGCCAATACGCGCGACGTTCAGGTTCATGCGCCTGTGCTTGGCGTGCTGCTCGTCAGGGACAGGTTGCATATGGCACAGTCCATCGATGCCGGACGCGCCTGGCAGCGTTTGCATCTGGCGGCGACCGCGATGGGGATCGCGGCGCAACCGCTCAACCAACCTGTGGAATGCATTGACCGCAATGAAATGCTCGGCCGGCCCGACGGCTATCAGCGCGCGTTGCTGAATTTCGCACAAGCGCAAGACTGGCAGCCGACCTTTGCGTTCCGCCTGGGCTACGCAGAAAAGCCGGCGCCCCCATCGCCGCGCCGGCCATTGAGTGATGTCATCATCGGTTCTGGTTATGCATGAGGTCCCTCGTGCTTCGCCAGGCTCAGCATGAGGGATTGTCTACTCGCTTCATCCTGAGCTTGTCGAAGGACGAGCGCGCGCTTGACTCAAGCGTTCTCGAGCGCGATGCCGTGCTCCGCAAAATAGGTTGCGAGTTCCTCGCTCTCGAACATTTCACGGATGATGTCCGCGCCGCCGACGAACTCGCCCTTCACATAGAGTTGGGGAATGGTCGGCCAGTTGGAGAATTCCTTGATGCCCTGGCGGATCTCCGGGTCCTTAAGGACGTCGATTGCTTTGAACTTCACACCCAGATGGGAAAGGATCTGCACCACCGCTGCGGAGAAGCCGCATTGCGGGAATACGGGCGTGCCTTTCATAAAAAGGACGACGGGGTTGTTCTTCACTTCGTCGCCGATGCGCATCTGGACGTCTGTCATTTTGTGTCGCGCCGTTGGGCGCCCTCGTAATGTTCAGTCGGCTTTGATCTAAGCTCGATGCTGCAATGCGTCAAGGTTTGGCCTTGCACGGGCTGGCCATGCCAACCACAAAGGCCCATGAATTCGGCCCTTCCGCCCGCGCTAAAAGCCCGCATCGAGGCGCTGCTCGAAGGTGTATCGCGTAAAGCATTGGCCTCGAAGGCAGCGATAATCTCTCAGGGTTATCGCGCGGGCGGCGGCTCGTCCGCGACGATCGCCGACGAAGCTTCGGTCATTGCCTACGTCCTGTCGCGCCTTCCCGCAACTTATGCGGCGGCGGCGGCCGTGTTCGACGCGACACGCGTCGCCGCTCCGGATTTCTCACCAAAGACGCTCTGCGATGTCGGGACGGGACCGGGGACTGCGGGCTGGGCGGCGCTCGAAACCTGGAACGCTATTGCACAGGTGACGATGGCCGATTTCAATCCGGCCTTTCTGCGTGTCGCAAAGAAGCTCGCGGTCGGAACGCCGAGCATTGAAGGCGCGTCAGTCATTGCGCTGAATCTAATCGACCACGCGCCGCCTCGTGCAGATCTTGTGACGTCGAGTTTCGTCCTGGCCGAAATCGCCATAGCGAGACTGAATCAGGTGGTTGGGCGACTCTGGTCGGCAACGAACGAAGTGCTTGTCCTGATCGAGCCCGGTACACCTGCTGGTTTTGAGCGCATTCGAGCTGCACGCAAGATGCTGATCGGTGAGGGCGCGCATGTGCTCGCGCCCTGCACGCATGATCGCGAATGTCCGATCACGGGAACGGACTGGTGCCATTTCTCGCAGCGTCTGCCGCGCAGCCGCGATCATTTGAAGGTCAAGGGCGCATCGGTGCCGTTCGAGAACGAGAAATATTCCTATATCGTCGTGACGCGTGGGCCGGTCGCGCGCGGCAATCTCGCGCGCATCATCGCGCCGCCGGAAGAGTCCAAGGCGGGCATCAGCTTGCCGCTCTGTGCCGAGCGCGGATTGCAGCGCGCTTTTGTTTCGCGACGTCAGCGCGACGTCTTCGCGCTCCTGCGAAAAGCGAAGTGGGGCGATACGATTTTATCGGAGGAGTGATCGCCTTTGCTCTCACACTCCAATCGTCATCACCCGCGTATACGGGTGATCCACAAAGAGAGGCAAAGACAAATCTGCGGCACTCTTTATGGGTCGCCCGGACGAGCCGGGCGATGACGGTGGGGTATGGAGTGTTTGGCCACGACGTCCTGACGCAACTAACTCTTCGCCATGGTCTGCAATTGTAGCGCGTGGAGCGCGCCGCCCATATTGCCCTTGAGCGCGGCATAGACCATCTGGTGCTGTTGCACGCGCGTCTTGCCCATGAATGCCGCCGACACGACGAAGGCGGACCAGTGATTGTCGTCACCGGCAAGGTCGGTCATCGTCACGTCCGCATCGGGAAACGCGTCCTTGATGAACTTTTCGATCTCTTCGGCCTTCATGCCCATGACGTAACCTCAATTGGTCGGCGGAATTTCTTCGCCGGACATATAGCTTGGGAACCAGCCCTCATGCGCGGCTCTCAGCGTGCTGAGGCTGGTTTCGCCCTCGCGTTCGACGCGCAGGACCTTTTCGGCAATCGTCTTGCCGATGATGGCGTGCACGATGCCCGCGTGCCGCAGTTCGCCTTCGATCCTGTCGGCTTCGACCGGCGATGCCGTCAGAAGATAGCGGCCTTGGTCCTCGCCGAAGAAGAAGGGGATGGAGTGTGCCGTGCCGGCGACGCCGATATCGGCGCCGATATTGCCGGCCAGTGCCATCTCGGCAACGGCAACGAGAACACCACCGTCGGAGAGGTCATGCACCGTATCCACGCGCCCGGCTTCGATCAGCCTGCGCACGAAATCGCCATTGCGCTTTTCCGCCGCGAGATCGACCGGCGGGCAGCGGCCTTCTTCGCGGCCCTCGACCTCGCGTAGATAGATGGATTGGCCAAGATGACCTTTGGTGTCGCCGACGAGGATGATGGCATCGCCTTCGCGCTTGAAGGCGATGGTCGCCATGCGATGCAAGTCCGCCATCAGGCCGACGCCGCCGATCGCCGGCGTCGGCGGAATGCCTTCGCCGTTGGTCTCGTTATAGAGTGAGCAATTGCCGCCGATGACCGGAAAATCGAGCGCGCGGCAGGCTTCGCCGATGCCGTCGATCCCCGACACGATCTCGCCCATGATCTCTGGCTTCTGGGGATTGCCGAAATTGAGATTGTCGGTGAGGGCGAGAGGCATGGCGCCGACGGCGGTGATGTTGCGCCAGGCTTCGGCGACTGCCTGCTTGGCGCCTTCATACGGATCGGCCTTGCAGTAGCGCGGCGTCACATCGGTGGTGATGGCAAGGCCCTTGTTGCTGTGGTGCACGCGCACCACAGCGGCGTCGCCGCCCGGCATTTGCACCGTATCGGCCATCACTGTGTAGTCATACTGCTGCCATACCCAGCGGCGTGAACACATGTCGGGCGCTGCCAGTATTTTCTTGAGCGAAGCCATCACGGGCCGTGACGCATCGAAGCTCGGCGTGCCGGTCGCCGGCGGCCGCTTCGAGAATGGTCGCTCATAAAGCGGCGCTGCGTCGGACAGAGCAGTCACCGGCATGTCGGCAACAATCTCGCCCTTGTGCTTGACCACCAGGCGACGCGTGTCAGTCGTAATCCCGATCACCGCGAAGTCGAGTTCCCATTTCTTGAAGATCGCTTCGGCCTGCGCCTCGCGTCCAGGTTTCAGCACGGCGAGCATGCGCTCCTGACTCTCCGACAGCATCATGTCGTAGGCGGTCATGCCAGCTTCGCGTTGCGGCACCTTGTCGAGGTCGAGCTCGATGCCGCTGCCGCCCTTGTCGGCCATCTCGGCGGACGAAGAGGTGAGACCGGCGGCACCCATGTCCTGGATGGCGATGATTGCATCGGTTGCCATCAACTCGAGGCAGGCTTCGAGCAGCAACTTCTCGGTGAAGGGATCGCCGACCTGCACTGTGGGGCGTTTTTCCTCGGAGTCCTCGCTGAATTCCGCAGACGCCATCGTGGCGCCATGGATGCCGTCACGCCCGGTCTTGGAGCCGATATAGACCACCGGATTACCCGCACCCTTGGCGGCGGAGAGGAAGATATTGTCGGTACGTGCGAGACCGACGCACATCGCGTTGACGAGAATGTTGCCGTTGTAGCTCTTGTGAAAGTTCACCTCGCCACCGACCGTCGGAACGCCCATGCAGTTGCCATAGCCGCCGATGCCGGAGACGACGCCGCTGACCAGATGCCGTGTTTTGGGATGCGATGGTTCGCCGAAACGCAGCGCGTTCATCATCGCGATCGGCCGCGCTCCCATGGTGAAGACGTCGCGCATGATGCCGCCGACGCCGGTGGCCGCGCCCTGATAGGGTTCGATGAAGCTGGGATGGTTGTGGCTTTCCATCTTGAAGATGCAGGCATCGCCATCGCCGATGTCGATCACGCCGGCGTTCTCGCCCGGCCCTTGGATGACCCAGGGCGCCTTGGTCGGCAGCTTGCGCAAATGGATGCGCGTCGATTTGTACGAGCAGTGCTCGCTCCACATCACGCTGAAAATGCCGAGCTCCACGAAGCTGGGCTCGCGGTTGAGCAGCCGCTTGATGCGGCCATACTCCTCGCCCGTCAGCCCGTGTTCGGCGACCAGTTCCGGCGTGATCTCGGTCATGACAGGGTTTCGATCAGGCTTTCGAACAGGCCCCGCCCGTCGGTGCCGCCGAGAAGCGGATCGACGACTCTCTCGGGATGCGGCATCAGGCCGAGCACATTGCGCTTCTCGGACAGGATGCCGGCGATGTCGCGCGAGGAACCGTTGGGGTTTTGGCCCGGCGCATAGCGGAAGACGACGCGTCCTTCGCCTTCGAGACGGTTCAGGGTTTCCTCGTCGGCGAAGTAGTTGCCGTCACCATGCGCCACCGGGAACGTCACTTGCTGGCCATGCAAATATTTGCGCGTGAACACATTCTGCGTTTCCTCGACGGCCATGGTAACCGGACGGCAGACGAATTTAAGACCGGCATTGCGCATCAGCGCACCGGGCAGAAGGTGCGATTCGGTCAGCACCTGAAAGCCGTTGCAGATGCCGAGCACCGCGCCGCCCTTTTTCGCATGCGCCTTCACCGCCCGCATCACCGCAGACTGGCCGGCCATCGCGCCGCTGCGCAGATAGTCGCCATATGAAAAGCCGCCCGGCAGCACCACCAGATCGACATCCGGCAGATCACATTCCTGGTGCCAGACCATGTGCGGCTTACGCCCGGTCATCTGTTCCAGTGCCACCGCTGCGTCGCGATCGCAGTTGGAAGCGGGAAAAACGATGACGGCGGACTTCATGCCTTCAACTCGATCTCGTACTTCTCGATTACGGTGTTCGCCAGCAGCTTCTCGCACATGTCATTCAGCGCGGCGCGGGCTTTGGCCTCGTTCGTCTCGGAAAGTTCGAGGTCGATCACCTTGCCCTGGCGAACCTCGCCGACGGCGCCGAAGCCGAGCCCGTTGAGTGCGTGACCGATCGCTTTGCCTTGGGGATCCAGAACGCCATTCTTCAACGTCACGAATACACGCGCTTTCATGCCGAAAAACTACCTTCCGTGCTCCTCATCCTTCGACAGTTCGTAGCGACAGCGTACGGACCGGGATGATCGTGATTCTCATGCTGGTTCGAATGCTGTCGCTACGAACTGTCGATGCATGAGAGAGTGCGTCATCGTACGAGTTGCGGTCCCTTGCTCTCGCCCTGGATGGACTCCGGCATGATGCCGAGCCGGCGGGCCACTTCGGAATAGGCTTCGACCACGCCGCCGAGGTCGCGGCGAAAACGGTCCTTGTCCATCTTGTCGTTCGTGGTCGTATCCCACAGACGGCAGGAATCCGGGCTGATCTCGTCCGCCAGTACGATGCGCATATATTCGTTCTCCCAGAGGCGTCCGAACTCGATCTTGAA
>JANYBR010000426.1 GCA_025360685.1 Pseudomonadota bacterium | reverse complement strand
ACCAGCGCGAACCACACCACCAGCGGCGACAGCACGCCGCCGGTGAACGCCGACAGATAGCCGATCAGGGCCGCGAAGATCGCGATGCCCGCAGTTTCCAGATTGGCAAGCGAAATGCGCGTGAAGGCGAGCAGGGCGAGGATGGCGGGCGCCAGCAGGCCGATGATGGCGACAATTTCCGCCGCATCGGGTCGGCCGACATAGGCCAGAAAGCCCACGCCCAGCGCCGCGCCGATGGCAGCCTTGGACGCCTGCACCGCAATGAACAGCCGGCGCGGAGCGCGCTCGCCGGAAAGGAGTTCATCGCTGTTGAAGTTAATCGCCATTAAGAGTCCACGGCCAGAGGAGCCCGGTTCGGCGGCATTCTGCGGCTGCTAGCTTAACGAACCTTCAACACGGGGAACCTTCGTTCGTTAAATCGCAACACCTGTGGCGAGAGTTATTCACCGCTTGTTAGGGGTGATGAACTGATTCGCAGCGCACCTAACCTTTCGGCAAGGCCGGCCGACCAGAATCGGCGCACGGGTATTGGGGAATATCCCAGTGGGGTTGGCGAAGGTACAGAACGTACTGGCGGCGCAGCACGCGCGCGCGATCGACGAGGCGGCTTCGCCCGCCTTGGCCGAGGCGCTCGACTGTTTGCGCGTCGCCATCACGATATTCGATTCGGGCCAGCGGCTCAGCTACGCCAACCAGCATTTCGACTATGTCTTTCGCAGCCTGCCACGGCGCGTGACGCTGATCGGCAAGCGCTACGAGGAGCTGCTGCGGCTGGAAATCGACAGCGGCGAGATCGCAGACGAAGCCCATGGCGGCGACGTCGAGGGCTTTATTGCGCGCCGCCGGGCGCAGCTGACCGACGGCGATTTCCATCCGTTCGACGTGCCGCTGGCGGACGGACGCATCGTGGAGATCAAGTCGCGCCGGACTCCGGACGGCGGCTGGATCGCGCTGTGGAGCGACGTCACCCTGGCGCGGCACGCCACCAGCCGGCTGGAAAAGGCGATCGAACTATCGGCCGACGCCTTCGCTTTCTTCGATCGCAACGATCGCCTGGTAGTCTGTAACCAGGAATTCTCGGCGCTCTATGGCCGGCCGCAGCAGCAGATGTGCGGGCTGGAATTCGAAAAGCTCGTTGCCGATGCGATCCGGCGCCAGCGGGTCGTAGTCGAGGGCGACAAGGATGCCTGGCTGCGGCGCCGACTGGACCTGCACAACTCGCCCGCCGGAGCGATGACGATCGAAACCTTTTCCGGCAAGGCCTACCTGTTGCGCGACCGCAAGACCAAGGGCGGCGGGCGCGTCACGATCCTGACCGACGTCACCGACGAACGCCGGGTCGAAACGGCACTCGGCCAGACCAAGCTGGCGCTCGAAACCTCTCGGAACGAGGCGCAGCGGCAGGCGACCTATCTGGCCGATCTCACGCGCCGGCTGGACGTGGTGCGCAACGAAGCCGACACGACCAAGAAAACCCTGTTGCGCAGCATGAGTCACGAGCTCAAGACGCCGCTCAATGCGATCCTCGGCTTTTCCGACCTGCTGGCGCAGACGGCCGAACGCTTCGGACCCGAGCAAGTCAGGGAATATGCCGGTCTGATCCATGCCGGCGGGCGCAATCTGCTGCGCCTTATCAACCAGATTCTGGACCTGACCAAGATCGCCGGCGGCAAGTTCGAATTGCAGCGCAAGCGGCTGGATGCCAGCGGTGCGATGTGGCTGGCGCGCGAGGCCTTCGCCGAACAGGCCCAGGCCAAAGGTGTCACCGTCGATGCGCAGCGGTGTCCCACCGGACTACTGGTCGATGCCGATGAGGCCGCGTTCGAACAGATGCTGCATCAGCTCGTCGACAATGCGGTGGCGTTCACGCAAGCCGGCGGCACGGTGACGTTGACAGCCGAGCGCGTGAACCGGCGCGTCCGCCTGAAGGTGGCGGACAATGGTCCGGGCGTGGCGGCGGACGATCTGCAACGTATCCTCGAGCCGTTCGAACAGGCCGGACGCGGCACCGACAATCACACCGGCGGCGGCGGTCTCGGCCTGACGCTGGTCAAGGCGTTTGCCGAACTGCATGGCGGCTGCCTGCGTATCTCCAGCCAGGAAGGCCGCGGCTTCGAAGCTACCATCGAGCTGCCGGAGGTCGGTTGACGCGTTCATCCGCAATCACCGAACTGGAGCAACCTGTTCGCTGAGCCTTATTCGCTCCAAGATTTGCCTGGAGCCGGTGTCGGGAAGCGATAGGGGATCCATCCCACTGTCAGCCCCCGCTCGCTGGCAATTTCGGCGGCAGTTTCGGGAGAGAAACAGTACGAGCGAATGCGAGCAATCCTTCCGTCTTCTTCCTCAAAGCGCGTAATGCCTTGCAGCACCCGGCCCTCGGGCAACGGCATAAATCCGAGCACAATCGGCTCGCCGTGGAAGACAACCCGCTCGTTCACCCATTTCGGCGGCCGCATATCAGCGGGCATGTCGGGATGCACATTGACTGCCTGCCACAGCCAGCTGCCTTTGCGCTCGAACTGCCCACGTCCGACTTCAACGAGTGCGCCGGGCATTTCGATGGTAGCGGTATCGAGCAACAGGGCGAGAAGACCATTGAGGTCTGAGGCGTCCAGATGGTGGACGAACTTGTCAACCAAGGCTGGCGAGGCGGTACGGCGGCGCACAGGAGCTTCCTCTTTCAATCGCTCGCGACCTCGATGCAGTGCCGCTTTCACGGCGTTTTCGGTCGTCGATAGCGTCTGAGCGATCTCCTTCAGGCTCATATCGAAGACATCTTTGAGGACGACGGCTGCGCGCTCTTGTGGTGCCAACTCTTCTAGTAATCTTCGTCCTGCATCGCGGACCTCAATCGTGTCCTTCGGCATGACGGACGTTTCAGCCGCTGTCTCGCTATAAGCCGCCTCCTCCGCCAGTCTGCGGCGCCTGGTGTCGATCCATAAATTTGTGGCGATGCGAACGAGATATCCTTGCGGATTTGCGATCGTCGCGTGAACGGATCCGAGCGTGGCGAAGCCCTTGAGCAGGGTGTCCTGGACCAGGTCCTCGGCGTCCCAGATGTTGCCGGT
>JANYBR010000418.1 GCA_025360685.1 Pseudomonadota bacterium | reverse complement strand
GACGCCAGCGAACACCGAGCAACCGCCATGGTTCTTGGCGACGGAGTTAATCAGCTCCTGAATGGTTACGGTCTTGCCGACGCCCGCGCCGCCGAACAGGCCAACCTTGCCACCGCGCGCGTAGGGGGCGAGCAGGTCGATGACCTTGATGCCGGTGACGAGGATCTGCGCTTCGGTAGACTGCTCGGTAAAGGCTGGTGCTTCCTGGTGGATGGCGCGCTTCTCGGTGAACTTCAAGGGGCCGGCTTCGTCGACCGGTTCGCCAATGACGTTCATAATGCGGCCGAGCGTACCGTTACCCACGGGCACTGAAATCGCGGAACCCGTATCGGTTACCTTGCCACCACGCACCAGTCCGTCGGTGGCATCCATGGCGATGGTGCGAACGGTGGACTCGCCCAGATGCTGGGCCACTTCGAGCACCATGCGCACGCCGTTGTTATGGGTCTCGAGCGCGTTCAGGATTTCCGGCAGGTGGCCATCGAACTGCACGTCCACGACGGCGCCCGTCACCTGGGTGATCTGGCCGATCTTGTTGCTCTGGTTCATCGCGTTCATGTCACGTCTCCATTCAGAGCGCTTCGGCGCCCGAGATAATTTCAATCAGTTCCTTGGTGATCTGCGCCTGGCGCGTGCGGTTGCGCAGCACCGTCAGCGCATCGATGACGTCGCCGGCATTGCGCGTGGCCGAATCCATCGCGCTCATCTTGGCGCCGAATTCGCCGGCCACATTCTCGAGCAGGGCGCGGAAAATCTGCACGCTGATGTTGCGCGGCAGGAGTTCGGCCAGGATTTCGGCTTCTTCCGGCTCATACTCATAGACTGTACCGCCCGTCGAGGTTGCGGTTTCATCGACCGCGACCGGAATAAGCTGCTGTGCAGTTGGCGTCTGACTCATTACCGACTTGAAGCGGGAATAGATCAAGGTCGCCACGTCGAACTCGCCGGCGGCGAACATGTCGAGTACCTTGCGGCCGATGGCTTGCGCATTGACGAAGCCGATGCGTTTGACGGCCGTGTGCTCGATGTCAGCCACGATCAACTTCTCGAAGCGGCGCTTGAGCTGGTCGCGTCCCTTGCGGCCGACGCAGATCAGCTTGACGTCTTTGCCTTCGCGCTGCAGGGCGATGATCTGTTGACGAGCGAGCCGCACGATATTGGTGTTGAAGCCGCCGCAAAGGCCGCGATCGGCAGTCGCCACTATCACAAGATGTATCTGGTCGCGGCCGGTTCCGGCCAGCAGTGCCGGTGCGCCGGGATTTCCTTTCAGGCCCTTCGCCAAGCTGGCGATCACGCCGTTCATCTTGTCGGCGTACGGCCGCGCCGCGGTCACCGCATCCTGCGCACGCCGCAATCTTGCAGCGGCCACCATCTGCATGGCCTTGGTGATCTTGCGCGTCGCCGTCACGGAGGCGATGCGCGTACGGATGGCCTTCAGGCTTGCCATTAGGCGAACGACCCTGCGTAGCCTTCGAGGATTGTCTTGAGCTTGGCCTCGATCTCCGGCGTTAGCTGCTTCACCGTTCGGATATCAGACAGGACGTCCGCGTGCTTGCCGCGCATCAAGCGCAGCAACTCGGCCTCAAAGCGGGCGATGTCTTTTACCTCGACTTTGTCGAGGTAGCCGCGCATGCCGGCAAACAGCGAGACAACCTGCTCTTCGGCAGGCATCGGCGAGAATTGCGGCTGCTTCAGAAGCTCGGTGAGCCGCGCGCCGCGGGCCAGAAGGCGCTGCGTCGCCACGTCGAGGTCGGAGCCGAACTGCGCGAAGGCCGCCATCTCGCGGTACTGCGCGAGTTCCAGCTTGATCGAACCGGCGACCTGCCTCATCGCCTTGATCTGCGCCGCCGAACCCACGCGCGACACCGAGATGCCGACGTTCACCGCCGGACGAATACCCTGGTAGAACAGATCGGATTCCAAGAAGATCTGTCCATCCGTGATCGAGATCACGTTGGTCGGAATGTAAGCCGAGACGTCGTTGGCCTGTGTTTCGATGATCGGCAGCGCAGTCAGCGAGCCCGAACCAAAATCTTCGTTCAGCTTCGAGGACCGCTCCAGCAAACGAGAGTGCAGATAGAACACGTCGCCCGGATAGGCTTCACGTCCCGGCGGGCGGCGCAACAGCAGCGACATCTGACGGTAGGCGACCGCTTGCTTGGACAGATCATCATAGATGATCAGCGCATGGCGGCCATTGTCGCGGAAAAACTCTGCCATCGACGTCGCGGCATAGGGTGCCAGAAACTGCATCGGCGCCGGGTCCGACGCGGTTGCGGCCACGACGATGGTGTAGGCCGAGGCGCCTGCTTCGTCGAGCTTCTTGACCAGTTGCGCCACGGTCGAACGCTTTTGCCCAATGGCAACATAGATGCAGTACAGCTTCTTGCTTTCGTCCGAACCGGCAGCGTCGTTGTAGGACTTCTGGTTCAGAATGGTGTCCAGGGCGACAGCGGTCTTGCCGGTCTGGCGGTCACCGATGATCAGTTCGCGCTGACCACGGCCAATCGGGATCATCGCGTCTACAGCCTTTAGGCCCGTCGCCATCGGCTCGTGCACCGATTTGCGCGGGATGATGCCCGGCGCCTTGACGTCAGCCTGGCGCCGTTCGGTCGAGGCAATCGGCCCCTTGCCGTCGATCGGGTTGCCCAAACCGTCCACAACGCGGCCGAGCAGCCCGTTGCCCACCGGCACGTCCACGATGGACTTGGTGCGCTTGACGGTGTCGCCTTCCTTGATGTCCTGGTCCGAGCCGAAGATCACGATCCCGACGTTGTCGACCTCGAGGTTCAGGGCCATCCCGCGGATCCCGCCGGGAAACTCCACCATCTCACCGGCCTGCACATTGTCCAGGCCATAGACGCGGGCGATTCCGTCGCCGACGCTCAGCACCCGGCCAACCTCGGCCACTTCGGCGTCCTTGCCAAAGTTCTTGATCTGGTCCTTCAGGATCGCAGAGATCTCTGCCGCTTGGATTCCCATCACCCAACCTCTTTCATTGCATTCTGGAGTGCTGCGAGCTTGGCCTTGACCGAAGTGTCGATCATGGTCGAACCCAGCTTGACGATAAGACCACCGATGAGGCTTTCATCGACAGTGGCGTTCAGTTTGACTTGGCTACCGGAGCTGGCTTT
>JANYBR010000416.1 GCA_025360685.1 Pseudomonadota bacterium | reverse complement strand
TACAGATACCGGGTATGCCTCGATCACTGCTCCATTGTTGACCAAGATCAAGGATAGTCCACGCCGCCCCGACGATACTCTCCAAGCGAACAACGCCAACGCGAGCCGCCTACCAATGGAGAGTAAAATGAGCATCACGATTAAATTCGCGTTCGTTGCCGGGGCCATGGCTCTGGCACTGGCAGTGCCAGCGACCACCCAAGCTGCGACGGATCTCGCGGCGCATCAGCCTGCAACGACGGCGGCACCTGCGTTGCCTTTGCCGGCGACCCAAACACCGGCGGCTACTCCGGTCGGCACAGCGATGAATTGCCCGATGAACGGCGGCGGGCAGGCGTCAATGATGTCCAATCAGCCTTCAGCCGCATCGCCGGCTCAGCAACGCATTGGGGGTGGTGGCAACCCCGTTCAAATGCCGAGTGCGGCAAATAGCGCACCGGCGCAGGGCGGCATGATGGCCAACGGTCACATGGCGAGCTGTCCGATGATGACGGCCCCCGTGGTCGCAACACCGCCTGCGGACACGAATGCAACCCGACACGCCGACCATCACCCCAACGGCCAATAGCGTCCCGGGAACATAGAACGCGGAGGTTAAGGTGATGTCGGAACAACACGGTTCTGGTCGCGATGAGCAGCGCGGGAGTTTCTTCAGCTCCCGCGGTCGCATCGTGTTGATCGGCTTTCTGCTGATTGCGGGTTATTTCCTGGTAACGGAGCACGCGGCGCATCTCGCTCTGGCAGTGCCATATCTCCCATTTCTGCTCCTCGCAGCATGTCCGTTGCTTCACCTCTTCATGCACGGCGGTCATAAGCACAATCATGACCAAAACGCATCCGGAAACCATCGGATGCCCAACGATGGAGGAACGGCGCCATGAGGCCGTGGATGTCCGATTATGGCTTGTGGAGTCTTGCCATAATCAACTCAGTTGTCTTCATCTCATTCGCCTACAGCTTCTTCAAGCCGAGAACCACGCGCGATTGGCGCTCATTCAGCGCCTTCAGCGCATTCCTGGTGGCACTCTTCACGGAAATGTATGGGTTTCCGTTGACGATCTATCTGATGTCAGGCTGGCTGCAGAGCCACTATCCGAACGTCAACTGGTTCTCGCACGATGCAGGGCATCTGCTGGAAATGATGTTCGGCTGGAAGGCCAATCCACATGCTGGACCTTTCCACGTTCTGAGTTTTGTCTTCATTGGAGGCGGGTTCTTCCTAATCTCGGCCGGCTGGAAGCCGCTTTATGATGCCCAGCGCCGCCACATGCTCGCGACGACGGGCATCTACTCCTATGTCAGGCATCCGCAGTATGACGGCTTCGTCCTTGTGATGTTTGGCTTTCTCCTACAGTGGCCGACGATACTCACCCTCGCCATGTTTCCCGTTCTCGTCTTCATGTATGTCCGCTTGGCACGCAGCGAAGAACGCGAGGCGATCGCGGAGTTCGGCGATAGCTATCTTCAATACAAGAAGGTGGTGCCCTCATTCTTCCCACATCTCAATCGCTTGTTTGGTCCACCGGCGGATGCGAGTGCCGGTCATGGCTAACGCAGGCGAGTCGTTCGGTTAAGTAGTAGGCTGACGGAGAGACAAGGACAGCGACGAGGGCGACACTGCTGGAGGTCAGAATCAACGCTCGACTTTTCGCAACTGCCACAAATCCGAGGCCATCGACAGCGACCGTCTAAGTGAGCCGGACATGAATGAGACTATCTTCAGCGCGCGCGGCCTCACCAAGATCTACACTTCCGGTGAGGTCGAGGTGCGCGCTTTGGCAGGTCTCGATCTCGATATCTTGAGCGGGGAAATGATTGTCCTGCTTGGACCGTCTGGCAGCGGAAAATCCACCCTTCTCAACATCATGGGCGGCCTTGACCACGCCACCAGCGGGACGCTGTTCTTTAAGGCGCAGGATCTAACCAAGCTCGATGACCGAGCGCTTACCCTCTATCGCCGCGACCATGTCGGCTTCGTTTTTCAGTTCTACAACCTACTTCCCAGCCTAACTGCCTTCGAGAATGTCGCTCTGGTGACAGAAATATCGAAGAATCCCATGCGGCCGGACGAGGCGCTTTCGCTTGTCGGACTCAAGGACCGCTTGCACCATTTTCCGGCACAGCTTTCCGGCGGCGAACAACAGCGCGTCGCCATCGCCCGCGCCATCGCCAAGCGCCCGGAAGTCTTGTTGTGCGACGAACCGACGGGGGCCTTGGATTCCAAGACAGGCATCAAGGTCATCGAAGCTCTGTTGTCCGTCAACGAACAACTCGGCACGACGACCGCCATCATCACCCACAACGCCAGCATTCAAGGGGTCGCCGATCGCGTGTTCTTTTTCACCGACGGCAAAATCTCGAAAATTCAAAAGAACGAAACCCGCCAAAAAACCGCGGAAGTGAGCTGGTGACGTGAGTGCACTAGACCTAAAACTGCTGCGCGACCTAAGACGCCTTTGGGCTCAAGCGTTGGCGATCGCGTTGGTCGTTGCCGGTGGAGTCGCCACGGTGGTCTTGGCGGTTGGGTCGCACCATTCGCTGGATGAAACGCGTATCGCCTACTACGAGCGATACGGCTTCGCTGACGTGTTCGCGCAAATTCGGCGGGCACCGAACTCGATCGTTCACCAAATAGAGGCGATCCCCGGAGTCGCCATGGTCGAGCCCCGCATCGCCCAGCTCGCGCTGCTCGACATACCCAACTTCCGCGAACCCGCAACCGGCGAGTTCATATCCTTGCCGGACAAGCGCGAGCAGGTGCTCAATCGACTGTTTATGCGCCAGGGTCGGCTTCCGGACCCCTCAAGCGAGCGCGAGGTGGTCGTAAATGAGAATTTCGCGAAGGCCCATGGATTTGGACTCGGCTCGAGCTTCGCCGCTGTCTTGAACGGGCGTAAGCGGGATCTGACGATCGTGGGGACGGCTCTCTCGCCCGAATTCATCTTTGCGATCGGGCCGGGCGACATCATGCCCGACAATCGCCGGTTTGGTGTCATTTGGATGCCCGAACGCGCGCTAGCCGGCGCCTACAATCTCAAGGACGGATTTTCGTCCGTCGCCATAAAGCTCTTGCCGGGCGCATCCGAAGACGAAGTCATCCAGCGCCTCGACGATATCCTGGAGCCCTTCGGCGGACGTGCCGCATACGGCCGCAAGGACCAAACGTCGAACGCCTGGCTCAGTCATGAACTCGACATGCTGAACAATATGAGCCGCACGTTGCCGCCGATCTTTCTGCTCGTGACTGCGTTTCTTGTGAATCTTACGCTCGGGCGGCTCGTCGCTCTCGAACGCGAACAGATCGGTCTCCTGAAGGCGCTCGGATACGCCAACCGCGCCATCGCCATGCACTATCTTAAATTTGTGATGCTCATCGCCGTTGCAGGTATCGCGATCGGTAGTCTGGCCGGCGCTTGGCTGGGCAACTACATCACGCAACTCTTCGGCGACTTCTTCCGCTTTCCTTTTTTGCTTTTCAGCCGGGATGTTTCGACATATTTGATCGGCGCAACCCTAAGCCTCATTGCAGCTGCCGTAGGTGCCATGCGCTCGCTGCTTGAGGTCGCGAGGTTGACACCAGCCGTCGCCATGCAACCGCCCGCGCCTGCGATGTACAACCACTACCTGCCGGCCAGTTTGTCCCTCGACAATTTCGTGACACAGCCGACCGTGATGATGTTGCGCAGCGTCGCGCGTCATCCTGCCCGAAGCATCTTCACCATGCTGGGGATCGCCATGGCGACCGGCATTCTTGTCGTCTCGCTCTTCACGCGCGATACGATGGAGCAGCTCATCGATGTGACCTACTTCCTGGCCGACCGGCAGGACGCGACGTTGAGCTTCGGCGAGCGGCGTTCCGCCGATGTGGTCTATCAAGTGGCGCACCTGCCGGGTGTTCTGGCGGTTGAGCCATCGCGCGAAGTGCCCATCCGCATCCGGCACGGCAGCGTCGAGCGCCGCGTAATTCTCAGCGGCAAGGCGAGTGGAGCAGACTTGAGCCGAATAATAGATGTCAATCTGCGCCCTGTCGTCCTGCCCGAGGAGGGGTTGGCGATTTCTGGCATGCTGGCCCAGATTCTCGGTGTGCGGGTCGGCGACACCGTGGAAATCGACCTGCTCGAAGGGCAGCGGCGGACAGTGATTTTACCCGTGGCAGCAACCGTCGAAGACTATTTCGGAATCAGGGCTATGATGGACGCCAGCGCGCTCGCGCGTCTGATGCGCGAGGCTCCAGCGGTGAACTCCGTTCATGTCAGCGTGGATCGGAATGCCCTAGACGCGTTCTATACCAAGATCAAGGCCATGCCGATGGTCAGCGGGCTTGCTCTTCAACGCGTTTCGCTGAGAAACTTCCGCGATGCTATAGCTCTGCTGATAACGACAATGGCGAGCATCTATGCCGGTCTTGCCGCGATCATCGCTTTCGGTGTGGTCTACAACAGCGCCCGCATCTCGCTCTCCGAGAGCGCCCGCGATCTCGCCAGCTTGAGAGTTCTGGGTTTCACCCGCGGCGAGGTGTTGCGCATCCTGCTCCTGGAACTAGCTTTGCTCACCATACTTGCACAGCCGCCGGGCTGGGCCATTGGTTACGGTTTGGCTTGGGTCATGAAAACGCGGCTTGCCGGCGAACTGATGCGTGTCCGTCTGGTCGTCGAGCATTTCACCTATGCCCTAACGAGCGTCATCGTGATCACGGCCGCATTGTTCTCCGCACTGGTCGTACGCAGCCGCGTCAACGGGCTCGACCTCGTCTCCGTCCTCAAAACCCGAGATTAAACAATGCCGAACATTTCAAGAGGCCATGCAATGGCCGCCGCAGCTGTCACTTCTGTCGTCCTTGTCCTGGCGTGGCTCGCCTGGCCCAGTGCTGTGCCAGTCGACCTGGCGTCGGTATCGCGTGGGCCGATGGAAGTAACGGTGGACGAGGAGGCGCGGACGCGCGTTCATCATATCTATACGGTATCGGCGCCTCTGACGGGTACAGTGCTGAGGCCCGAGCGCGAAGTCGGAGATCCGGTCGTTGCGAACGAGACCATCGTGGCCGTCATGAAGCCGACGGCGCCCAGTTTTCACGATCCCCGACTGCACCAGGAATTGCTGAGCGCGCTTGCCGCCGCCGATGCGGCGGTCGTTCTTGCTGAAGCCGAACGCAGAAGGATAGAGGCGGCGTTAAGCCTCTCCCGCAGCGATTTTCGCCGAGCACAAGCGCTCGCGGGCCAGGGGTTCGTCGCGCGCAGCACGTTGGACAAGGCTGTCGCGGAGGTACAGACCAACGAGGCGGCACTGGCCAGCGCGTCGGCGGAACTTCAGGTTCGGCATAGCGAGCGCGATAGCGCCGCCGCGAGGGTACAAAATCCGGTCGACTCGGCTGCCACTTCTTCGGGTCCGGGTTGCTGTGTGCAAGTTCGCGCGCCGGTGACGGGTCAGGTCTTGAAGCTCATTCAAGAAAGCGAAGCGGTGGTCCCGGCCGGCACCCCGCTCATCGATATCGGCGATCCCCAAGACCTGGAAATCGTGGCTGAGCTCCTTTCGACAGATGCCGTCCAAGTGCAACCAGGTCAGTCCGTCCATATCGACGGCTGGGGCGGCGCGGCCGTCCAGGGCCGGGTCAGGCGCGTCGAACCCGCGGGGTTCCTCAAAGTCTCGGCACTCGGAATAGAGGAGCAGCGAGTTCGCACGATCATCGATTTTACCGATCCCGTAAATTTGTGGCGGACACTGGGACATGACTACCGAGTAGTCGTTCATGTTGTGACCTGGAGGGGAGCCAGCGTTCAGACGGTGCCGATCGGCGCCTTGTTCCGGGTCAACGACAAATGGGCGGTGTTCCGCGATGAGGGCGGCCGCGCCAACACCGTCGAAATCGTTATTGCCCACCGCAACAATCGCGTCGCCGAAGTCATATCAGGTCTCAATGCGGGTGACGCAGTCATCCTGCATCCAAGTGACCGTGTTAGCGACGGCGCCAGGGTCGCGGCAAGACCATCCGACTAGCGAACTTGAGGTTGCACCTTCGCGGACACGACGGCTCCCTGAGCTATCGCGAGTGGCGCTGAAATAGCTCCACTAGCTCGTCAAACTTGACGCGTTGCTCCTTCGAACTTCCCGATTTCATCGTTGAGGCAACACAGGTATCGGCGTGCGATTTTAGAATTCGCGTCTCTACCTTGCGCAGCGCGGCTTTGACAGCTTGGACTTGATTTAGAATATCGATGCAATAGCGCTCATCCTTAAGCATTCGTGCGATTCCACGCACTTGTCCTTCGATGCGCGATAGACGGGTCAGAAGTGTTGGGTCGGGGCTGGTCATGTTGACGCTCGAAAGTAATATGCGTGAAGTATATGGTGCTCTTCCTTGATCGGGATCAACGATACCGAACCGGAGTATCGCTTAATCTGTTTGGAAACGGCGAATGTCGAGAATTTTCCAAAGGCGCCGAATGAGCGGTCCGCAGAGGTCGCGGGTGATGCGCTTCAGTGGTCACTGACCAACTCAAGGACGACCAAAAGGGGCGAACGATGAGTGACCGAAACCGCGATAGTCGCTCCGATCGAAGCAACATCAAGGTTTACCTGATTGGTGGCGGGATCGCGTCTCTCGCCGCGGCGGCGTTCCTAATTCGCGACGGACACGTCCCGGGTCAAAACATCACCATTCTTGAGGAACTTGATCGGCTCGGCGGCAGCCTTGACGGCGCAGGTTCGCCCGACACGGGCTACGTTCTGCGCGGCGGACGTATGTTCGAACGTCAGTATCGCTGCACCTTCGATTTGTACGCGTCTATTCCAACTCTCGACAAGTCACTTACGGTGACCCAGGAGATATTAGAGTGGAATGAAGTCATGAAGACCGGGTCGAAGTCACGGCTCGTGCGCGCCGGCCACAGGCTCGACACACCGGACTTCGGCTTGAGCGAAAGGCATATCCTGACATTGGAGCGATTGGCGTTGGAGCCCGAGTCATTGCTCGGTACAAGCAGCATTCAGGATCAATTTGACGAGACCTTCTTCGCCACAAATTTTTGGCTCATGTGGTGCACGACGTTTGCATTCCAGCCCTGGCACAGCGCCGTTGAGTTCAAGCGATATCTCGTGCGTTTTGTGCACATGGTTGACGGGTTCAACCAGCTCAAGGGGATTCTGCGGACGGTTCACAATCAGTACGATTCGCTGGTGCGGCCTTTGAAAGC
>JANYBR010000390.1 GCA_025360685.1 Pseudomonadota bacterium | reverse complement strand
AGGCCCTGGATAGGCCGGAAGCGCGATCACGGGATGGGTGAACCCGAGAAACGGAATGCCCGCATAGCTTGCCGCTTTGGCCACGCGCACGGCCACTTCGCGAAAACCGAGATCGACGAGAGTCTGCGCCAGGATCTTCACTCGTCCGGCATCGGGATGCAGTTCCTGTTCGCGCGCGGCAAAGATCCGCACCAAATTTTCCTGCCCGAGATCGGCCAGAACGCGAACGGCGCGGACCAGTTCATCCCTCTCGAATTCGTCATGCAACGCGCTGGCATCGAACACGGTGTCGTTGACGTGCAGCATCGGCCGCGCATCGATGCGCGCTAGTGCGATCTGGCCATAGAAGCTTTCAGGTGCTTGCGCCGCCAGCCGGTACTGAGCGACCGCGCTCGCCGCATCGCCCGCGGCCTCGTAACAGCGCCCTTGCCAATAACGGGCGCGGGCGAGGCTGATGGGGCGCGAGACGCCTGCTTCGAGCTTTTTGAAATGCGGCACGGCTTGAAGCGGTGCCTTGAGAAAGCGCAGGGCAATCCAGCCGGCCATGAATTCGGATTCGGAGAATTCGGTGCCGGTCGCAAGGCTGGTGTCCGATACCACTCCATAGGCGGCGCGAGGATCACCTGCCTGCAACAGTGCCCGCGCGACGAGATTGCCTTCGGCCCACCAGCGTGTCGGATGATTGCGGATGAAATCCTTGAGCGCGGCGCGGCCGAGGAAGCTCGCCGCCGCCGCGTTGTCGTTGGCGCGCCGCGCCGCCCGGGCCCGGTCGAACACAAGATCGGGATCCGATGCCACGCTCGCGGGCAGGTCGGCCACCAGTCTTTCGCCTGCGGCGCGGCTGGAGCGAAACGCCAACCGAGCCTCGCCGAGCTTTTGGACATCGTCCTCGACGCGCGACAGTTCGCGCTGCGCCGCTGGTGCATCGTCGCTCGAAAGCAGGTTGTTCAAACGCGCCCGGTCGACGTCCGGCGTGAACAGGCCGCCGTCCTTGCGCACGATCGCCAGTTCCTGGTCCGGCTCGAAGCTGCCGTTGATCCAGCCTCGCTGGACCATGCTCCGGCCAGCGTCCGAGCTACCCCTTGCAATCATTGCATCGCCCAGGCGGATCATGCCGAGCCCCGAGAGGGGCGCGCGGCCGCCGTACCAGGCGATCACGGCTGACGGCGTCATGTTGGGATCCATCGCCGCTTCGGCGCGCGCGAGTACCGTATCGTGCAACGGCCAGTCGGGATTGTTCTTGGCAAAACTATCGGCGTCGGCGAACGAGGCGCCACTGTTCTTGTCGAGCACGTAACGCCACTGGATCAGCCGCGAGGCCATCGCATCGTGCCCCTGCGCCGCCAACCCGCGCGTCGCAGTCCAGTCGCCACGGTCGGCCGCGTCGAAGGCGCGGGTGTAGATGTCGTGGTCGGTCGCGCTCAGAGCGTGAACAGGACTCGGCCGCCGCTCGCGGTCGACGGTGAAGCCAGTGTCGGTTGAGTTGTCCATGATCGGCTGCATCATGATCACGCCGCCCGACTGGGTCAGGCCGCTCGGCAAGGGCACCTGCGCATAGGCGGCCAGGGCTACGGCGGATGCTCCGATCAGCAAGAGGGCGGCCCGGCGGGAGGTCATGGCGAAAGTCGTTCGGCTGAGTGGAATGGGTCGTGGGGCATTTCGGCCATAACCATGTGGCGAAGTCGAGGCCGAACGCGGGTTATCCGGACTTCTTTATGCGCCGGGGCCGGGGCAGCAACTCGCCGCCGCAATTGGGGCAGCGGCCTTTCATGGCGTCCGAACAATCGGCGCAGAACGTGCACTCGAACGAGCAGATGCGGGCTTTGGCACTGTCGGCCGCGAGAGCTGTCTCGCATCGTTCGCAGATCGATCTCATCTCCAGTGCCATGTCGTTCCTTTTCTGCAGCCCGCCTTGCCGCCCCCGCGTGGCGCCCTGTAGTTTGCGCCGACTCCGGATGACAGCAGGCACATAATGGCGTTCGCGCGTGAGAGTATCAAAGGATCGATCCCCGCACTCTTGACCCCTATGCGCGGTGGGAAGGTCGATGAGGCCGCGTTCCGAAAGTTGATATCCTGGCAGATCGCCGAAGGCAGTCACGGGCTGGTGCCTTGCGGCACGACCGGGGAATCTCCGACTTTGAGCCATGAAGAACATCGCCGGGTTGTGGAAATCTGCGTCGAAGAGGCCAATGGCCGCGTGCCGGTGATTGCGGGCGCGGGATCAAATTCTACCGCCGAAGCAATTTCACTCGTCCAGCACGCCAAGAAGGTCGGCGCGGACGCGGTCCTTTGCGCCACCGGCTACTACAACAAACCATCGCAGGAAGGTCTCTACCGCCACTATGCCGCGCTGGCGGAAGCGGTGGATATTCCGATCCTGCTCTACAACATCCCGGGCCGCGCCATCGTGGACATCTCGGTCGAGACCATGGGGCGGCTTGCCAAGATTGCCAACATCATCGGCGTGAAGGACGCGACGGCCAATCTCGCCCGTCCGATTCGCGAGCGCGCGGCGTGCGGCAGGAACTGGCGGCTGCTGTCCGGCGAAGATGCCACGACACTCGGTTACATGGTCCAGGGCGGACATGGCTTTATCTCCGTGACGGCGAACGTTGCACCGAAACTTTGCGCCGAGTTCCAGAACGCGTGTCTTCAGGGCGCCTGGGAGCGCGCGCTCCAGCTCCAGGAGCGGCTGATGCCGCTGCACGATGCGCTGTTCGTCGAGCCCAGCCCCGCGCCCGTCAAATATGCCGGCTCGCTGCTCGGCCTGTGCACCGACGAGGTGCGCCTGCCGCTCGTCGCCGCCACCGAGAGCGCCCGCGCCGTCATTCGGGCCGCGCTTGCAGCCGCGGGCATAAAGCACTGACATGGCCAAGAAGAAAGATGACCAGAACAAGGTCATCGCCGACAACCGCAAGGCGCGCTATGCGTATGCCATCGACAGCACGCTCGAGGCCGGACTGATGCTGACCGGCTCGGAGGTGAAGTCGCTGCGCACGGGCAAGGCCACGATCGGAGAATCCTATGCCTTCGCCAAGGATGGCGAACTCTATCTGGTGAACGCCTACATTCCCGAATATACGCAGTCCAACCGCTTCAACCACGAGCCCAAACGGATGCGCAAGCTGCTCGTGCACAAGAAGGAAGCGAGCCGACTCGCCATGGCGATCCAGCGTGAAGGCATGACGCTCATCCCGCTCAAGCTCTATTTCAATCCCAAGGGCATCGCCAAGGTCGAGCTCGGCGTCGCCAAGGGCAAGAAGCTCCACGACAAGCGCGAGACGGAAAAGAACCGCGACTGGCAACGCGACAAGGCACGATTGATGCGGGCGAAAGGGTGAGGGTGAACCGCGAAAGCTTCAGCCGAACTTTCGCCGCCCAACACGCGCAGCACCTCTAGAACGCGTGAGCGGTATCGGCGTGAGGCGAGGCAGGAAAATTATTATTGAATTTTCTGCATAAATTTATCGCAGTCGCACCAAACGCTACCTATATGCACTTCGATCCTGGAACTCACGGTCGGCGCAATCGCATCGGACGTGCAGCTCAAGTGGAAAAGGCGGCTCCGTCCGGCACACCGGATGCGAGTTAATCCTCCGGCATTACCGCCGGCCGCTCCTCCGGATTTGCCAATATGGCTTGCCCAACCTGCCGGTTCTCCGGCGGGAAGCTCTTTTTTTGTCTGCCATGAACGGAAGTCGCTGTGGTTGCCGAATTCAAGCGGGCCGTCTTAGTCTGGCGATGCGAGGAGAACGTCATGAGCGACAGCGAGGACCGGCCCGGCCTCATCGGCAAGATCAAGGACAAGCTGATCCGCTCCAAACAGGAATGGGCCGCCGAGGGTCGTCTTATCACCGGCCGGCCGGACACGGGTCACGTCAACCGCCTGCCGCCCGGTCAGAAGGAAGTAAAGAACTGGCCGGTGCTCGATCTTGGCGTCCAACCGGACGTAAAGCTGGCGAACTGGCGCCTGCAGGTGATGGGCCTGGTCGACAATCCTGTCGCTTTGACGTTCGAACAGTTCAAGGCACTGCCGCAGGAGGACTCCGTCAGCGATATCCACTGCGTCACGTCGTGGAGCCGCTACGACAATCATTGGCGCGGCGTGGCCTCGCGCACGCTCCTGGAACTCGTCAAACCGAAACCGGAAGCCAGGCACATCGTGTTTCATTCCTATGACGGCTACACCACCAACGTGAAGGCCTCGGTCTTCGCCGACAAAAATGTGCTGCTCGCCCACTCCTGGGAAGGCAAGCCGATCCCGCGCGAGCATGGCGGACCGGTGCGTGTGATCGTGCCGGACTGGTATTTCTGGAAGAGCGCGAAATGGGTGACGCGTATCGTCTTCATGTCCGAGGACCAGCCCGGCTTCTGGGAAGTCCGCGGCTATCACAACGAAGGCGATCCGTGGAAGGAAGAACGCTATAGTTGAGGCATCGCCGCAAGTTTCGCCTGCTTCACCACTGCGTCGAACATCGCTTCGGTCAGCACGCCCGTGTTGGTGTTGTAGCGCGAGCAGTGATAGCTCGCGATCAGTTTGAGTTTTCCAATCTGGTACGACTTGCCGTGTCCGAACGGATGCGACGACTTTTTGGCTCCCAAAGTATCGCAAACGCTGTCATGCGCGATCTTGCCGAGTGCGAGGATCGTGCGCAGGTGCGGCATGCTCGCGATCAGGGCTGCAAGGAACGGGCGGCAGGTCTTAATCTCGATCGGTGTCGGCTTGTTCTGCGGTGGCACACAGCGCACAGCGTTGCTGATGGCGCAGTCGACGAGTTCGAGCCCGTCTTCGGCGAGCTCCAGATATTTGCCCTTCGCCAGTCCGTGGCGAAGCAATGTCGCGTAGAGCAAGTCGCCGGCATAATCGCCGGTGAACGGCCGGCCGGTTCGGTTGGCGCCATGAAGACCCGGCGCAAGCCCGACGATCAGCAGTCGCGCATTGTTCGCGCCGAACGTCGGCACCGGCGCATTGAAATGGTCCGGAAGTGTCGTGCGGTTCGCCGCACGGAACTCTGCCAGACGCGGACAGAGCTTGCAGTCGCGCCGCGGCTCGGCCGTTCCCACTGCGTTCAAGCGCTTTGTGCGTAGTGCGGCGATGCCGCTGCCGTGCGCGGACCGCCTTCGCGCACAATCTGGGACTTGAGGTCTTCCAATTCGATGAAATTATCGGCTTGGCGGCGCAGCTCGTCGGCGACCATCGGCGGCTGGGTGCGGATGGTCGAGACCACGCTGACCCGGCGGCCTTTGCGCTGGGCTGCTTCGACCAGACGGCGAAAATCGCCGTCGCCGGAAAAGATCACGATGTGGTCGACCTGTTCTGCCATCTCCATCACGTCGATGGCGAGTTCGATGTCCATGTTGCCCTTCACTCGGCGGCGGCCCTGGGCGTCGGTGAATTCCTTGAGTGGTTTGGTGACGACCGCAAAACCGTTGTAGTCGAGCCAGTCGACGAGCGGGCGCAGGGGTGAGAATTCCTGATCCTCGGCGACCGCTGTATAGTAGAAAGCGCGCACGAGGATGCCCTTGCGTGCGAACAGCTCGAGCAGACGCTTATAGTCGATGTCGAATTGCAGTCCCTTCGCGGCGCCGTAAAGATTTGCTCCATCAATGAACAGCGCCAGCTTCTCCTGGGGTAGAACAACATAATGCGCTCCTGTGAACATCAAGGCCGACACGGAATAGTCCCCCCGTACGCCGCCTGTTCTTCTAATCCAACGCACGATGCGTTCAAGTGCGGCTTTCACATATGATCGTGATCGCGCTCGGGGCCAATCTTCCGTCACGCGCCGGAGCGCCGCGAGACACGCTTAAAGCCGCGCTCGACGAGCTTTCCCGCAGCGGCGTTCGTATCGATGCGGTATCTTTTTATTGCGTAACAAAGGCGTGGCCCGATCCCGCCGATCCGCCTTTCGTGAACGCCGTCGCTCGCATTGAAACAACCCTGTTGCCCGCCGACCTGATGGAACTCTTGCACCAGGTCGAGATGAAATTTGGTCGCCGGCGCGCCGCAAGAAATGCTCCCAGGACGCTGGATCTCGATCTGCTCGACTATGACGGCCGCATTGAATCCGGCCCGCCAAGGTTGCCGCATCCGCGCCTGAGCGAACGCGGATTTGTCCTTGTCCCGCTCGAGGATATTGCGCCCGGCTGGCGCCATCCGGTGACCGGACAGACGGTCGCTGCCCTCATCGCCACTCTGCCGCCTGACGCGCGCGATATTCGAAGACTCACGGACTGAGCCTGAGCGTCGCGCGGACGGCGTCGAACTGTTTGATCAACTTGTCGCGGTCGAACGGCTTGATCGTTCCTGGATCATAGTTGCCGATGTTCGTCGAGTGGATCAGGTAGCGCACCGCAATGCACGGAGACGTGCCGTCGACGACGAACAGCAACGTCTCGTAGCGATTGCCTGCACCGGCGTCTTCGCTCGTTGCGGTGCGATACGTCCTTCTATCTGCCATCAGCTTGCCGATGTGTTCGGCTGGTTCGACGAACTGGCTCGGCTTGCAGTCCCCGCCGGGAATGCTCTCGATCGAGATTTGCGTATTGTCGCTCGAAAGGTTTGTGCCACGTGCCAGACTCGGTGGAATGACGAAAGCGGTGCCCTTGATCTCATGATCGGGACCGAGCGAAACAGAGACAAAGTTCGAGTCCACCGTCCAGCCGTTAGGGTATGAAATCGAAAAGCCAAGGCTGGTGTCGCGGTAGCTGTGCCATCCGATCGGAACGGAGGCTGCACAAGCGACCGCCGGAACGACCGCCGATGCGAGCAATGCGAGGCGCAAGCGGATTGTCATGTCAGTACCCCACGGACTCTCAGGATTTGACGCTCGCCGATTGCATGCCAATATCGTGGCGAAATGAGGGGCACCGGAGCGAATTTCGTCGCGGTTGGGCCAACGAGGACAGGACGATGAATCAGTTCGCGCCCTACATCGCTCCCGCCTTGGCGCTAGTCCTGATCCTCCGTCGCGGTTCGAAGCCCCGGCGCGTGAAGGTCAACTCGCTTTGGCGATATCCGATCATCATCACCGTGCTCAGTGTGTCGACTTTGTTGGGCAAGCCGTTTCCCGGGCTGTTGCCACTCGCCATGTTCGCAGCCGCCATTCCGGCCGGCGCGGCAGTGGGCTGGTTCAGTGCCCAGCATGTCGAACTCACCCTGGATTCGGCGACGGGAACCATCACGAGTAAGCCCACGGCGTTCGGCACGGCGCTGACTGCCGGGGCTTTTATCGCGCGCTTCGCCGTCGAGTACCTGATGAAGGGTGGCATCGGGAGTGGTGCGTCGTCTCCGCCGTTTGCCATCCATCACGCCACCACATGGGTCGGCGCGGCCGACGCGCTACTTTTGTTCGTCGCGGCCCGCGGGCTCGCCAGCGCCTGGCACATGTGGATCCGAACCCGGCCGCTGCTCGAGCAGCACAAGGCCGTGCAGTTGGAAACGCCCGGGAAAAGCTAAGAGTATGGGTTCGCTGCCGCCTTGTGCCGCCCGCGCCTCTCGTATAACGTCCGCGGCCTTCCAAGCGGTTTTGTCCCGATTTGCGCCGTTCGCGCGGCTAAGACCCTGAAAGATAAGGATTTCTATGGCTCGCGTTACCGTTGAAGATTGCGTCGACAAGATTCCCAACCGGTTCGATCTGGTCCTGGTCGCCGGTTTCCGCGCCCGCCAGCTTTCGGGCGGCGCCGAGCCGTTGGTCGATCGCGACCGCGACAAGAACCCCGTCGTGGCGCTGCGCGAGATTGCGGCAAAGGAAATCAAGCCCGATGAGGCCAAGGAAGAGTACATCAAGAGCCTGCAGAAGCATGCCGAGGTCGACGAGCCGGAGGAGGCACGCCCCGACTCCGATGACGCTCGCGAGGACAGCGCGTTCCGCCAGGTGACCGAGGAAGAACTGCTTCGGGCGCTGACGACAGAAGCACAGCGCCGCGCCGAACCGCAGCCGGAACCGGAAGCGGATTACGAGGAGTGAGGAGCAGTTCGTCGTAGGCGAACGCCCGGAGCACCAGAGAAGGCCATCAGAAAACCGAGTGAATTGCGCAAGGGCGGTGCCAAAAGCACCGCCTTTTGCCGTTTTGGGACAATTTCGCAGCACCGACTTCGGCAATTCTTCCTATATATTGACGCGATGAGCGCACCGGTGTCGCCCAATACCAAAGGCACGGGGCAGGCCGAGCCTGTTCCCGCGGCTGCAGCTGCGCCGGCCAAACCCAACCGCCGCCGCCTGATGCGGCAGACCGAGTTGGTCGATCGCGTCAAAGCTTATGATCCGGACGCCGACGAGGCGTTGCTGAACAAGGCCTATGTCTACGCCATGAAGGCGCACGGCAAACAGTTCCGCGCTTCCGGCGATCCTTATTTCGCCCACCCACTCGAAGTCGCCGCGATCCTGACCGACCTCAAACTCGATGTGGCCACGATCGTCACCGCGCTGCTGCACGACACGATCGAGGATACGCTCGCCACCTACGACGACATCAAGGCCAGTTTCGGCGAGGAGATCGCCAATCTGGTCGACGGCGTGACGAAGCTGTCGCAACTCGAGCTGTTCTCGGAGCGCACCAAGCAGGCGGAGAATTTCCGCAAGCTCATGCTGGCGATCACCAACGACATCCGCGTGCTTCTGGTGAAGCTTGCCGACCGCCTGCACAACATGCGCACCTTGCAGTTCATCGAGAGTACCGAAAAGCGACGGCGCATCGCGCAGGAGACACAGGACATCTACGCCCCACTGGCCGGGCGCATCGGAATGCAGAACATGCGCGAGGAACTCGAGGACCTCGCATTCGCCGAGCTCAATCCCGAGGCGCGCAACTCCATCGTCACGCGACTTGCCCGCCTCGACGACGCGTCGGGCGACCGGATTGGCCGCATCGCAGACCAGATCAAGCGCAAGCTGGCCGAGCACGACATCGACGCCTGGGTCTATGGCCGCGCCAAACGCGCTTTTTCGATCTGGCGCAAGCTCAAGGACAAACAGCTGAACTTCGAAGCTCTGTCCGATATTTTCGGTTTCCGCGTCATCGTGAAGACGGAAGACGACTGCTACCGCGCGCTCGGCGTGCTGCACCAGAACTGGCAGATGGTTCCGACACGGTTCAAGGATTTCATTTCGACCCCGAAAACCAATGGTTACCGCTCGATACACACCACCGTTATCGGCCCCGAGAAACAGCGCGTAGAAGTCCAGATTCGAACGCAGACCATGCACGACATCGCCGAACGGGGCGTCGCGGCGCATTGGCGCTATCGTGAACACGAAGGTTCGCAAGGCGAGGGCGAAGACCGCGCTTATGGCTGGCTGCGCGAGATGGTCGATCTGTTGGAGCGCGAGGACAGCGCGGAGGAGTTTCTCGAGAACTCCCGCCTCAACATGTACCAGGACCAGGTCTTCTGTTTCACGCCAAAGGGAGACCTGATCTCGCTGCCGCGTGGCGCCACGCCGATCGACTTCGCCTACACCTTGCACACCGACATCGGCAATTCGACAGTCGGTGCCAAAGTGAACGGCGCACATGTGCCGCTGCACACCCCGCTGCGCAACGGCGACCAGGTCGAGATCATCCGCACCAAGGAACAGACGCCCTCTCCGCTTTGGGAACAGTTCGTTGTGACCGGTCGTGCGCGCGCCGAAATCCGCCGCTTCCTGCGTCACGCCCAACGTGGTGAGCATGTGAAGTTCGGCCGGAATATCCTCAAAAAGGTATTCGCCGACGAAGGCGCGGAACTTACGGACAAAGCGGTGGGCGAGGTTGCCAAAAAACTGCATCTTTCCAAAGCCGATGATGTCTTTGCCGAAGTGGGCCGCGGCGCTCTGCGTGGGCACGAAGTGCTCGAAGCCATCTTTCCGGAGTTCAAGCTCGATCCGGAGCGGCGCAAACAGGCCGCGTTCGCCGAACCCAAGACGAAGAAGCCAATCTCGATCCGCGGCCTGACCGAAGGCATCTCATATCGTCTCGGACAGTGCTGCCACCCGCTGCCCGGCGACCGCATCGTCGGGCTGATGGTCCCCGGCGAAGGCGCGGTCATCCACACGATCGATTGCGCCGAGCTCGAATCCGCCCAGTCCGGAATGGAGGACTGGCTGGATGTGACTTGGGGTATGCATGCGGCCGAGGGAGGACCTTCGATCGCCCGCGTGCTGGTGCGGGTGAAGAACGCTCCCGGCTCGCTGGCCGCCGTCATGAACGTGATCGCCAACAATGGCGGCAACATCTTCAACATGAAGGTCACCAACCGCAACCCGCTCTATTTTGAGTTTACCGTCGACATTGAAGTGCGCGATCTGGCGCATTTGCAGAACATCCTGGGCGCGCTACGCGTGAACGCGGCCGTCGAATCGGTCGACCGCGTGCGGGAGAAGGAGCGCGTTTAGGTGACGAACGAACAGGTGCTGAGCGAATTCAGGAAGGCCGGGGCCCTGCTTGAGGGACACTTCATCCTGTCGTCCGGGCTGCACGCCGACATGTTCTTGCAGAAGGCGCTGGTGTTTCAGGATGCCGAGCGCACCGCCAAGCTTTGCAAGGCGCTTGCCGAGAAAGTTCGCGCCGAAGTCAGGCAGGCATTCACCGCGATTGTTTCGCCCGCCGTGGGCGGAATCGTGCCGGGCTATGAAATGGGCCGTCAGCTCGGCCTGCCGGCGATGTATGTCGAGAGGGTCGAGGGCAAGTTCCAGCTACGGCGAAATTTCAAACTTACCAGGAACCAGCCCGTGCTGATGGTCGAGGACATCATCTCAACCGGCGTGTCGTCTCGAGAGTGCATCGACGCCATCAAGGCGGCTGGTGGCAAACCCGTCGCTGCCGCGTGCCTGATCGATCGTTCGGGAGGCAAGGCGAAGATCGGCGTGAACCTGGTCGCGCTCGCGACGTTGAAGGTGCCGGCTTGGGAAGCCGATAAACTTCCGCCCCATCTGAGGAACATACCCGCAGTGAAGCCCGGGAGCAGGGGATTGCAGTGAACAGTTGGCTTGGCGCGCTCGTCGCTGCACTGTGCTTCTTGCCCGCTATCGCAAAGGCGCAGACAGACGAGATCCAAGTCTATGACGCGAGCATCGCGGGGCCGGGCATCTTCAACCTAACCTGGCACAACAATTACAATTTGTCGGCCAGCAAGGTGGCGGACTTTCCCGGCGGCATTGTACCTGATCACGCCTGGAGCGGCGTGAGCGAATGGGCCTATGGCGTGACGGACTGGTTCGAGGCCGGTCTCTATGCGCCGCTCTATACGATCTCCAGCTCCGGGAATCTGAAGTTTGCCGGCACGAAGCTGCGGGCTCTGTTCGTGGTGCCGGACGCCGCCGGCCAAACCTTTTTCTACGGCATCAATTTCGAGTTCAGCTACAATTCGACAAGCTGGGACGCCAAGCGATTCACCTCTGAAATCCGCCCGATCATCGGACTGCATCTGGGAAAGTTCGACATCATCGCCAACCCGATTCTGGATAACACCTATGAAGGATTATCACGGCTCGACTTCGCGCCGGCGGCCCGCGTCGCTTATCACGTGGACGATAAATTCGCGGTAGCGCTTGAGGAATATGACGATTTTGGACCGCTCAGGCACTTCGTCTCGAGCAGCGCGCAGTCGCATCAACTATTCGCCGTTGCCGACTACGAGGCGGAGCCGGTCAGCATCGAAGCCGGCATTGGTTTCGGTTTTACCCAGGCTTCGGATAATCTGGTGTTGAAACTCATTCTGTCGCACGACCTGAATTGATCCGGCCAGACGCCATGAAGCCCCTCCGCCTCGGTGTGAACATCGATCATGTGGCGACCGTGCGCGAGGCGCGCGGCAGCGCCTATCCCGACCCCGTGCGTGCGGCCAAGCTGGCTGAGGCTGCCGGCGCGGATGGCATCACCGCACATCTGCGGGAAGACCGCCGTCACATCTCCGACGCCGACATCGAGCGGCTGTCGCGCGAACTGCACATCCCGCTCAATCTGGAGATGGCCGCGACGGACGAGATGCTGGCAATTGCACTGAATGCCAAGCCGCACGCCGCGTGCATCGTTCCCGAGAAACGTGAGGAGCGCACGACCGAGGGTGGCATCGACTCCGTCGGACAGCACAACCGGCTTGCGCCGCTCGTGCGCCAGCTTGGCGCCGCCCGCATTCGCGTTTCGATGTTTATCGAGCCGGACAAACAACAGCTCGACGCGTCCAGGTCGTTGGGCGCGCCAGTGGTCGAACTGCATACCGGTGCCTATTGTGACGCCACTGGTGCGGAACAGGAACGATTGCTTGAGAAGCTTCGCGAAGCGGCTGCCTACGGCGATTCCCTTGGCCTTGAAATCCATGCCGGGCATGGCCTGACCTTCGCGAATGTAAAACCCGTCGCGGCCATTCCCGAGATTCGTGAACTCAACATCGGTCACTTCCTGGTCGGCGAAGCGATCTTTGTCGGCCTCGAGAATTCCATCCGCCGGATGCGTGCCCTGATGGACGAGGCCCGCAGCGTGCATCGCGTGGCGGCCAAATGATCATCGGCCTTGGCTCCGATCTCATCGACATTCGCCGCGTCGACAAAAGCATTGAGCGCTTCGGCGAACGTTTTCTGAACCGCATCTTTACCCAGGTCGAGCGGGAGAAATCCGACAAACGCGCGCAGCGCGCCGCATCCTACGCGAAACGTTTCGCCGCCAAGGAGGCCTGTTCCAAGGCACTCGGCACGGGCCTGCGACGTGGTGTGTTCTGGCGCGACATGGGCGTCGTTAATCTTGCCGGCGGAAAACCGAGCATGAAGCTGACCGGCGGGGCGCTGAAACGGCTCGAAGACATTACCCCGCCCGGCCATCGCGCCCAGATCGATCTGACGATTACGGACGACTTTCCGCTGGCCCAGGCGGTTGTCATAATTTCCGCCGTTCCCGCAACGGCTTAATCAAATTCGTGACTGCCGCTTGACGTTCCCCCGATCGCCCCGTCTAAAGAGCCGGAAATGTCAGACGACCCGCAAATGAGCGATGTTAACGAAGAAGCCGCCATCCCCGCGCCGAAGGAAAAGAAAGGCGACTCCTGGACGGAGACGATCAAGACGGTGGCCTACGCGCTGCTGATCGCTTTCGTCATCCGCACGTTCCTTTTCCAGCCATTCAACATTCCCTCCGCATCGATGGAGGCGACGTTGCTGGTTGGCGACTATCTCTTCGTCGAAAAATACGCCTATGGCTACAGCCGCCACTCTTTCCCCTTCAGTCTGGCTCCATTTTCGGGGCGGGTGTTCAGTTCGGAGCCGACTCGCGGCGACGTCATCGTGTTCAAGATGCCGAACCAGAGTTCACCCGACTATTTGAAGGACTACATCAAGAGGCTTATCGGACTGCCGGGCGACCACATTCAGATGCGGAACGGCGTACTCCATATCAACGACAAGCCGGTCCCCAAGTTGCCCGCAGCGGATTATGTGGAGGCCGACGGGTTCGGCGGCACGCGCCATGTCCGTCAGTTCCGCGAAACGTTGCCGAACGGCAAGTCTTATCTCACGCTCGACCGGTTCGACGGCCCCGCAGACAATACCGACGTCTTCATCGTGCCGGCCGGAAACTACTTCATGATGGGCGACAACCGCGACAATTCCGACGACAGCCGTGGCGATGTGGGTTACGTTCCGGCCGCAAACCTTGTCGGCAAGGCAGAACTCCGATTCTTCTCCATCGATGAAAGCGCGATCTGGTACGAACCCTGGACATGGCCCGGCGCGATCCGATTCCGCCGCATGTTCACCTTCATCGACTGACCTTCAGGCGCGTCTCGGTCACGTTTTTAAGGACCGCGAACTGCTCAAGCGTGCGTTGACGCATTCCAGCGCCGATGCCAAAGCGTCGAACGAGCGGCTGGAATTCCTCGGCGACCGGGTGCTGGGACTGATCGCGGCGGAAAAACTTCACGAGCTTTATCCCAGTGATGCAGAAGGCGCGCTGGCTCTGAAATTCAATGCACTGGTGCGGCAGGAAGCGTGTGCGCGGGCGGCCGAAGCGGCCGGTCTTGCCGATCAGCTGATCCTGGCCAATTCCGAATCGCGCAGCGGTGGCCGGCGCAAGGGCGCAATTCTGGCCGGAGCCTGCGAAGCGGTCATTGCGGCACTCTATCAAGACGGTGGAATGGGCGCGGCACGGCGCTTCGTTGAGTGCTATTGGGCAGACGCCTTCGACGCGCTCGACGAGGACATGCGCGACGCCAAGACGATGCTTCAGGAATGGGCACAGGCGCGCAAAGGCGACACCTCTGCCCCGGTGTACAAGCTCATCAAGCGCGACGGGCCCGATCATGCCCCTCGCTTCGTGGTTGAAGTGTCTGTCAGCGGTGAAGCCTCTCAAACCGGCGAAGGTGGTTCGAAACGGGAAGCCGAACAGGATGCTGCGAAACACATGTTGACGAATTTGGGGCGAACGCGATGACGCAGCGCTGCGGTTTTACCGCCATCATCGGCGCACCGAACGCGGGCAAGTCGACGCTTGTGAACGCATTGGTTGGTTCGAAAGTCGCCATCGTCAGTCCCAAGGTTCAGACCACGCGCATGGCAGTTCGCGGCGTGGCCATGGACGGCGACACGCAGATCGTGTTCGTCGACACTCCGGGAATTTTCAAGCCGCGCCGCCGTCTCGACCGTGCCATGGTGAATGCTGCATGGGCCGGTGCCGGTGACGCGGACGCAGTCGTGTTGCTTGTCGACGCGGCCGAATTGGGTGCCAGCCCGAGAGGCCATGCCGCCAGCGACACGCACGCCATTATCGCAGAGCTGAAGAAGGACAATCGAAAAGCTGCCTTGGCGCTCAACAAGATCGACGGCATGAAGCGCACCGACCTGTTGCCGCTGGTTCAGCAACTCAGTAGCGAAGGCGTCTTCGAAGAGGTCTTTTTGATCTCGGCGCTGAAGGGCGATGGCGTGGCCGACCTGCGCGCCTGGGTTTCGACGCGAATGCCTGACGGACCGTGGCTCTATCCCGCCGATCTGGCCGCCGACATACCGTCGCGTGTCCTGGCGTCGGAAGTGACGCGCGAGAAAATCTATCTGCGCCTTCACGATGAGCTGCCCTACGCCTCGATGGTGGAAACGGAAAAGTGGGAAGAACGCAAGGACGGCTCCGTCAAGATCGACCAGACCATCTATGTCCAGCGCGAAGGCCAGAAGGCGATCGTGCTCGGAAAGGGCGGGGCGACCATCAAGCTGATCGGCGAAATGGCGCGCAAGGAGCTGGAAGAACTGTTCCAGCGCCGCGTGCATCTGTTCTTGTTCGTGAAAGTGCGCGAGGACTGGGCCGAACAGCGCGAGAACTATCGCGAGATGGGCCTGGAGTTCCCGGAGGAGTGATTTGCGGTGGAGTGGTCAGACGACGCCATCGTTCTGTCGGTTCGCCCACATGGCGAGACCAGCGCGATCCTGGAAGTGCTGACACACGGCCATGGCCGCCACCTCGGCCTGGTGCGCGGCGGGGCGTCGCGGCGCGCGAAGCCGTCACTTCAACCTGGCAATACGTTGCATCTGAACTGGCGAGCCCGCCTCAACGAACATCTGGGGAACTTCGCGATCGAACTGGCCCGAGCTCGCGCCGGAGACATGCTGGAAAGCCGCGAGGCGCTCGTTGGTCTCAACGCTTTTTGCGCCGTAGTCGGTGCCGCGATGCCCGAGCGCGAGGTGCATGAGCAGGTGTTCGACGTCGGAAACATTCTGCTCGATGCCATGCAGGAAGACGGTTTTGCCCACTGGGGCGCGCTGTTCGTCCGCTTCGAAGCAGGATTGTTGGAGGCGCTCGGCTTTGGGCTTGATCTGTCGCGCTGTGCGTCTACAGGCGTCGTGGACAACCTCGTCTACGTGTCGCCCCGGACGGGTCGTGCCGTGTCACGGGAGGCCGGCGAACCGTACAAGGAACGGTTATTCCTGCTCCCGGGATTTCTCCTTGGTTCCCAAAATATCACTCCCGATCCGGCCGAAGTCATGGCCGGGTTGAAGTTGACGGGACATTTTTTGCTCGAACGGGTGCTGCGGCCGCATGACAGGGAAATGCCGCAGGCTCGCCTTCAACTGGATGGCCTGGCCGCGCGCGAATCATAATAGGAAGGCGCCATGGCCGAAACGAAGGACGATATCCGCCCGGAACAGCTGAGCAAGGCGCTCGGCGAGCGCTATCTCGCCTATGCGCTGTCGACCATCACAATGCGCGCTCTTCCCGACGCACGCGACGGACTGAAGCCGGTCCATCGCCGCGTCCTGTGGGCGATGCGCCTCCTGGGTCTCAATCCGTCCGCGGGCTTCAAGAAATCGGCGCGTGTCGTCGGCGACGTCATCGGCAAGTATCATCCGCACGGCGACCAGTCGGTCTATGACGCTCTCGTACGCCTCGCCCAGGATTTTGCGGTGCGCTATCCGCTGGTCGATGGGCAAGGCAATTTCGGAAATGTCGACGGAGATAACGCCGCCGCGATGCGTTACACCGAAAGTCGTCTCACCGAAGTCGCGCAGGCGTTGCTCGACGGCCTTGACGAAAACGCGGTCGACTTCCGCACCACCTATGACGGCGAAGAAGAGGAGCCGGTCGTCCTGCCGGCGGCGTTTCCCAATCTGTTGGCGAACGGATCGTCCGGCATTGCCGTCGGCATGGCCACTTCGATACCGCCGCACAATCTGGGCGAGCTTTGCCAGGCGCTGGTGGCACTGATCGACAATCCAAATGTCCAGGACCGCACGATCCTCAAATTCGTCAAAGGGCCCGACTTTCCGACTGGCGGCGTGCTGATCGACAGTCCCGAGACGATCGCCGACGCCTACAAGACCGGTCGCGGTGGATTCCGTGTCCGCGCTCACTGGACAAAGGAAGAAGGCACGCGCGGCGCCTATCAGATCGTCATCGACGAAATTCCCTACCAGGTGCAGAAAGCCAAGCTGATCGAACGCATCGCCGAGCTGCTCGAACAGAAGAAGCTGCCGCTGCTCGACGACATTCACGATGAGAGCGCGGAAGACATCCGCATCGTGCTCACCCCCAAGAGCCGCACCGTCGAGGCCGAAATTCTGATGGAACAGCTGTTCCGCCAGACCGATCTGGAGGCCCGCTTCCCGCTCAACATGAATGTGCTGGATGGCGGGCTCGTGCCGAAGGTGATGAGCCTGCGCGAGGCGCTTCAGGCCTTCATCGATCATCGGCGAGAGGTCCTGGAGCGCCGCACGTCTCATCGCCTGGAAAAGATCGCCACCCGGCTTGAAGTGTTGGAAGGCTATCTGGCCGTCTATCTGAATCTCGACAAGGTCATCAAAATCATCCGCAACGAGGACGAGCCCAAGCCAAAACTGATGAAGGCGTTCGGCCTCAACGAGACACAGGCCGAAGCGATTCTCAACATGCGACTGCGCTCCTTGCGCAAGCTTGAGGAAATGGAAATCCGCGCCGAGCATGATGCGCTGACGAAGGAACAGAAGGACCTGAAGAAACTTCTGGGCTCCGACAAGCAGAAATCTGAGAAACTAATCGAGGAGATTAAGGCTATCGACGCCAAGTTCGGCGTCAAGACGGTGCTCGGCAGGCGCCGCACCCAAATCATCGAAGCCAAGCACATCGACAAGATCGAGGCGCTGGCCGAGGAAGCGGCAACCCTGGAATCGGCCATTGAGCGCGAGCCAGTCACGATCGTCTGTTCCGAGAAGGGCTGGCTGCGGACATTCAAGGGCCATCAGGAGCCCAGCGACGCGGTCAAATATCGCGAAGGCGATCGGGAGCGCTTCTGGGTACACGCCGAAACCACCGACAAGGTGATGATGCTGGCGACGGATGGGCGCTTCTTCACGCTCGATTGCGCCAAGCTTCCCGGCGGACGTGGCAACGGCGATGCGATCCGCACGTTAATCGATCTGCCACCTGAGTCCGATCTCGTTGCGATGTTCGCGCACCAGCCGGGGCGCAAGCTTCTGCTGGCGGCAACCACCGGCCACGGGTTCATCACCAGCGAGGACGAGGCCGTGGCGATGACGCGCTCCGGCAAGCGAGTCATGAACGTGAAAACGCCGGGCGAGGCGGCTGTCTGCACGCCTGTCGACGGCGACAGCGTCGCGGTGATTGGCGACAACCGAAAGCTTGTAATATTCGGCCTCGAAGAAGTGCCGGAGATGGCGCGCGGGCAGGGCATTTACCTGCAGCGCTACAAGGATGGCGGCTTGCTCGACGCCGTGACATTCATTTGGAAGGAGGGCCTCCATGATCAGAACAACCGCGCCTGGTCGCCGGCCGAACTTAAGGACTGGAAAGGCGCACGCGCCCAGGCAGGGCGGCTCGTTCCGCGCGGCTTCGCGAAATCCGGAAAATTCGGCTGAGGCGAAGTCGCTTCAGCGCTTCAGCACGCTGTTCAGATAGGTGCCCTGTTCGAGCAGTTTTCCGCCAGAGTCGAACCTTGCGCCCAAACCGTTGACCTGGCCGGCGTGCCAGAGGCCTTCGAGCCGCGTACCGTTCTGGAAGTAGTATACGCCATAGCCGTTGTAGGCATTGGCGGCCCATTGTCCGGAATAGCCAAGCCCTTTGGACTTGTCTGTGAACGTCACGGCGCCGACGCCGGATTCGAGATTCTCGTTGAACTCTCCGGAATATTGATCGCCGTTGGAGTAGGTGAAGACGCCCAGGCCCTGCGCGCTGCCACCGAACCATTGTCCGGAGTAGTGATTGCCGTTGGAGATCGCAGCGGCTCCGGCGCCCTGTTCCGTTCCGTCCGCGATCTCGCCGGCAAATGCAAAGCTATTGCCGGCCGCGTCGCGCCCGTTGAGGAGACCGACGGACGAGCTTTCGCCTTGTCGCGCGCGTGCAGAAGCGGCGTCGGCTGACTTGAGTTGCTCACGAGCGAGAAGGGCTCGCGCTCGAGCATTTTTGTCCGACGCCTCGGCTTTCTGAATGACTATGGCCACAGCGGAATTCAGTCCGGATGTGTCAGTCGGCGTGCCGGTGGCGGGCGCGCCGGTGGCCGATGCAGTTTGACTGGCCTGGGTTCCGCCACTTTGGTCAGCATCGTTGCGAGTGATCGTTTCGTCCGATTTCGGCTTGATCGGCGGTTGCGGTGAAGGCCGGGTAAACTGAATGATCAGGTAGACACTCGCCGCAACTGCGATTGCACCAATCGCGGCATACCTCCAGACCGGATGACTGATAGGTGGCAAGTTCTTGAACGGTGAGGCCGGAAGTTTGATATGGACGGGAAGACTGGGAGAGATCGCGGCTGGTGTCGGAACTGGTTTAACCGGGACGGCTCTGAACGGTTCGGGTTGCGCCGTCACCGGCGCCGCATCGGTAGTTCGGGGGTGTTCCACAATCGGCGCAGTGGCGGCCTCGGGACGTCCCACCATGTGTGCGACACCTTTCATCACGCGCCGGAATTCGCCGTGCGTTTCGTCTCCAACCCAAGTGCTGAGGTCCGCCGACTGGATCTGGCGAA
>JANYBR010000380.1 GCA_025360685.1 Pseudomonadota bacterium | reverse complement strand
CCTCGAGGTCGACTACATTGCGGTTGGCGCGCATGACGAGGCGCTGAAGCTCTATGCGATGCTCGGCAGCCCGGTGATGCGCGCCAGCCCCAAGTTCCGCGCACTGCTGACCTTTCACGACCACATCTTCCAGTCGCAGCGCACGCAGCAATGGGCCAAGGCACGCGATCTGATCGAGCAGTGCCGCAAACTCTCCGGCGCAAGCCAGAAGCTGTACGACCTGCATCTGGCGCGCATCGCCTATTTTGAGGAGAACCCGCCGGGAGGCGATTGGGACGGCGCCTTCCGGCCAATTCTGAAATAACCGCTATGCCGGCAGTTCGGCCAGCGCCGCCGCAATGGATTTGGCGAGCGCTGCCATTTCCGCACCCGGCTCGCCGCGACATAGGGCTCGACGTCGAATGGCTTGCGTTCAGTCATCGGCGTCGGGTAGCTCGGCCAATCCATAATGCGCCGCCGCGGCGCCGGTGAGTGCTGCCCAAAGCTGGTCGCCCCAGGAGAAATGCCACCACTCGTCGGGATGGCCGCAAAAGCCTGCCTCCGCCATGACCCAGTGCAGCAAGCGGCGATTGGCGCGCGCCTCTTGGTCGGAAAAGCATGGTGCCTTGTCGTCGGGCAATTCGAAACGATCGCGATGCGCAAGCGGCGTGGCATCGTCGAAGATGGAGCCCATCCAGAGCTGGTCGCTGCCGGCCCAGCGGATCGTCAGATCGAGCGCCGCCCCGGTGGCATGCGGGGCGGGTGAATTTTCGTCGCTGCTTGGCGCTGCCCAATAGCGCTCGACTTCGGCCGTCAGAGCGGCGCCCGCGAGGTGCGGGTCGCGCCGCCTGATCTCGCCCGGCATCCAGTGGTCGTGGAAATAAGCCTGCACCGCCTTCGGCCGCCAAGCGTCGAACACATACAATTCGAGTTCGACGGCGCCGAGCAGCGCATTGATGCGCGCGAGCCTCTCACCGACGCTGCGCCGGACCAGAAGATCGGACACGGCGCCTTCGATGCGGCGCCAGTAGGGCGGATTTCTGGGGCTGTAATAGTAGTTCTCACCGGCGATGCCCAGATCGCGCAGGTCGACGAGTTCCTCCAGATAGTGGGTGTTGGAGCGATCTATCGCGCCGGACCGAAAGCCAGATTTGCGTGCGCGGGCCGGTGACTGATCGCCGATCGGCCGCCTACGCAATTCTTCGAGTGCGCCAAACAGGGACATGTCCAATTCCAAAAGCCGCGCTAGAGTATATGCATGAGCGCCGACCCTGCAGAGCATTTTCCAGCCGACTATCGCAGCGGCCGGCACGAATTCATCGCCGCATGCGGACAGTCAGGTATCGACGTCATCGCCCGCGTGCATCCGCAGGCCAAGGGCCGCGACGGCAAGCCGCTCTTCCTCGATACCGCGATCATCGGACCACGCGACGCAAGGAAAGCGTTGCTCCTGATATCGGCGACGCACGGCGTCGAGGGCTATTTCGGCTCTGGCGTGCAAACCGGATTGATGCGCGAGGGTCTTGCCCGGCATGCGCCGAAAGACAGAAAAATCGTCCTCCTGCATGCGCTCAATCCCTACGGTTTTTCGTGGGACCGGCGGGTCAATGAGGATAATGCCGACATAAACCGTAATTTCGTCGACTTTGCCCACCCGCCTCAAAACGAGCCCTATGAGATGCTTGCCGCGGAGATTTCACCGCGCGACATTTCCCCCGATGCGATGAAGAAGGCGAACGCAAAGCTGACCGAATTTCTGAAGCAGCGCGGTGCCTTCGCGTTGCAGGAAGCGATTTCCCGTGGCCAATACAAGTTTCCCGACGGCGTCTATTACGGCGGTTCGCGCGAGAGCTGGTCGGCCAGAATGCTAAAGGACGTGGTCGGCGAAAATCTGGCGCATGTCGAACGACTGATCGTCATCGACTTTCATACCGGCCTCGGCAAACTCGGAGCCGGCGAAATGATCACCGAAGATCTTCCCGCCTCGCCAGCCTATGAGCGCGCCCGTGCCATGTGGGGCAATCTCGTCGCATCGAGCGAAGCCGGTGAGTCGGTTTCGGCGCCTTTGTCAGGAACGATCGACAAGGCGTTCCCGGGTTGGCTGCCTGGAACGGAGCTGACCTTCGCGGCCCTCGAGGTCGGGACGCGCTCGACCCGCGACGTGTTCAACGCCTTGCGCAGGGACAATTGGCTGCACTGCTTTGCCGAGGCGCGGCACCGGCACGCGGACGCCCAAGTGATCCGTCTGGAACTGCGCGACGCGTTCTATCCCGATACGCCGGAGTGGAAGCACATGGTCTGGAAGCATGCCGGCGAAGTTGTCGGCGCCGCGCTCCGAGCGCTTTGAACAGCAGGTTTGC
The DNA here is from genome assembly GCA_025360685.1 of Pseudomonadota bacterium. Taxonomy (GTDB): domain Bacteria; phylum Pseudomonadota; class Alphaproteobacteria; order Micropepsales; family Micropepsaceae; genus Rhizomicrobium. Next base: position 280 of record JANYBR010000380.1, on the reverse strand, counting down.
GGCCTACCCGGCGCCTGAGCTATAGAGCATACCTACGCACCCGTAGCTCAGCTGGATAGAGTGTCGCCCTCCGAAGGCGAAGGTCGCAGGTTCGACTCCTGCCGGGTGCGCCAGCTTTCGCAGCACCTTCGAAAGACGTTTTCGCTAGCTCACCCTTCCGGGCAATACCGCGCACGCTCGCTCGGCCGTATAAGAAGGTTGAAAAGAATGGGGAGGCGATCATGCATCCGGGAGACTTCACGCGCCGCGCGACGGTTGGAATGGCGGTCGGGGCGGCAGC
>JANYBR010000370.1 GCA_025360685.1 Pseudomonadota bacterium | reverse complement strand
TTCAAGCAGTCCGACCGCATCCGCGACGAACTCCTCGCCAAGGGCATCGTGCTGAAGGACGGGCCGGGTGGCACGACGTGGGAGGTGAAGCGATGAGCTGTCCAACCCCACAGTCACCATGGCCGGGCTTGACCCGGCCACCCAGTGCGATCGCGTCCGCGAATGCGCGTCAGCTTCATTGGCGCGCGGACGCGCGCCGACTGGGTGGCCGCCTCGAGGGCGGCCATGGTAAAAATCTTTGTAGTTTCAAACACATAAAGATTTACAACGCGACCATATTCCCATCGCAGAATTCATACCTATATGGGGTGGATGACCTCGAACGGCCACACGCACCCAGTCACTCCCGTCATCGCTGCCGCGGTGGCGCGTGCGCCAACGACGCGCGCGAAATCGCGGAACAATTTTGTTGCCAACGGTCCGAGTTGCGGCAATCGCAAGGGTGCCGGCGCGCGTCCCGGCAACATGAACGCCTTCCGGCACGGTGCGGACACCGGGGCATGGCGGTCGATCATGGGCGATCTTCGACGGTATGCCAGAGACGTGCGCAGACTGCTCGCGATGATCGCTACGATGCGAAAGGCGGGCATCGATCCCAACGATCACGTCGCCTGCCTTCGCTCGATCGCGCCACTACCCGCACGGCTTTCGTTTCTGGCGGTGCGCAATGATCAAGGAACGCCTCTTCATCTTCGACACGACGCTGCGAGACGGGGCGCAGACGCAGGGCGTGGACTTCTCGGTGGAGGACAAGCGCCAGATCGCGCTGGCGCTGGATGTGTTGGGCGTGGATTACGTCGAAGGCGGCTGGCCCGGCGCCAATCCGACCGACACGGCGTTCTTCTCCGAGCGGCCGCCGCTCAAGAAAGCGCGCTTCACCGCCTTCGGCATGACCAAACGGGCAGGGCGCAGCGCCGCCAACGACCCTGGCCTGTCGGCGATCCTGGATGCCAAGGCGGACGCAGCGTGCCTTGTCGGCAAGACCTGGGATTTTCACGTCGACGTGGCGCTGGAAATTCCGCGCCAGGAGAATGTCGACGGCATCGCGCAATCCATCGCCGCGGTGGTAGCCAAGAAACGCGAAGCGCTGTTCGACGCCGAACATTTCTTCGACGGCTACAAGGCCAATCCGGACTATGCGCTGGCCTGCATTCGCGCGGCGCAGGATGCGGGCGCGCGCTGGCTGGTGCTGTGCGACACGAACGGCGGCACCATGCCTGACGATGTCTATCGCATCGTCAGCGAGGTGAGGGCAAAGTTGCCATCGGCGGCGCTGGGCATCCATGCGCACAACGACACCGAACAGGCGGTGGCGGTGAGTCTCGCCGCCGTGCGTGGTGGGGCGCGCCAGATCCAGGGCACCTTGAACGGACTTGGCGAACGCTGCGGCAACGCCAATCTTTGTTCCGTGCTGCCGAACTTGCTGCTCAAGGAACCGTTCGCATCGCAATTTGAAACCGGCGTCAGTCGCGAACAACTCGCACGCATGACATCCGTTTCGCGCCTGCTGGACGAGATTCTCAACCGCGCGCCCGGCCGCCACGCCGCCTATGTCGGGCCATCGGCCTTCGCGCACAAGGGCGGATTGCATTCCTCGGCCGTGGCCAAGGATCCGCGCACCTATGAGCACGTACCGCCGGAAACCGTCGGCAATGCGCGCAAGATATTGGTCTCGGACCAGGCTGGCCGCTCGAACCTGCTGGCGCGCCTGTCGGAAGTCGGCATCGATCTCGACGCCAAGGATGCGCGCATCACGCGCCTGCTCGAAGACCTCAAGCAGCGCGAATTCCTCGGCTATGCCTATGACGGCGCCGAAGCCTCGTTCGAACTTCTTGCGAGGCGCGCGCTCGGCCAGGTGCCAGACTATTTCGACGTGGAAAGTTTCCGCGTCATTGTCGAGCGGCGCCACAATGCGCTTGGCGAACTGGTGACCGTGTCCGAAGCCACGGTGCGACTGAAAATCGGACGCGAAACCTTTCACACGGCAGGCGAGGGCAATGGTCCGGTCAATGCGCTCGATGCGGCGCTGCGCAAGGATCTGGGCAAATATTCGTCTTATCTCGCCGATCTCAAACTGGTGGACTACAAGGTGCGTATCCTCACGAGCGGCACCGAGGCCGTGACCCGCGTGATGGTGGAAAGCGCTGACGGCAAGGGCAATCGCTGGTCCACGGTGGGCGTGTCGCCGAACATCGTGGACGCTTCGTTTGAAGCGCTGACGGACTCGATCTGTTACAAATTGTTTCGCGATGGCGCGCGTGCATAGCTGTTCTGTCGGTCAGGGCGATGTATCGCGGGCGGAAATTTATTAGGGTGCTTTGCATTGAGCACGCACCTTTCACAGTCACCATGGCCGGGCTTGACCCGGCCACCCAGTGCTCTCGCCTCCGCGAGAGCTCGAGAGTTCAATTGGCCCGCGGACGCGCGCCTGCTGGGTGGCCGCCTCGAGGGCGGCCATGGTGACGAAGTTTTAGTCGAA
>JANYBR010000303.1 GCA_025360685.1 Pseudomonadota bacterium | reverse complement strand
AGCCGGCGCAGGATGTTCTCGATACCGGCCACCGCATCGTCCACCAGCACGCCGAGCGCCACGACGAACCCGCTCAACGTCATGGTGTTGAGGGTGTAGCCGAACTGGTCCAGCACGGCGATGGCCGCGAGCAAGGACATCGGAATCGAGATGAAGCTGATCAACGCCGAACGCCAGTCGCGCAAGAAAAGATAGAGCGCGAGCAATATGAGCGCTGCCGCGATCGCGAGCGAGCGGCCGAGGCCGCCGATAGCGCGCTCGATGAAGTTGGCCGGCTGGTGCAGCGCCGGATAGATCTCGACGCCCTGCGCCCGCAGGCTTGGGGCAAGTTGCAGCAACACGCGTTCGACGGCCCGTGTGGTGACGAGTGTGTTGGCGCCATACTGGCTTGAGACGGAGAGCAGAACCCCGGGCCGGCCCTGGATCAGAGAGTCGCCCACCCGCTGGGCCGGCACCTGCGTGATGGTCGCGATATCCTGCAGTCGGACCGGCGTGTTGCCGCGCACGCCAAGTATGGCGTCGCCGATGACGCTGAGATCCGGGGACGGCGTCGGCGTCTGGATCAGCACACGCTGTCCCTTCAGATCGATGAACCCCGCGCCGCGCAACGCCAGCGCGCCGGGCGCTGCGCCAACCAGCTGCGGAATCGTAAAGCCGAACGCAGTGAGCTTCTTGGGATCGGGTTCGATGCGGATCTGGCGCACCGCACCACCGAATGTGCTGACCAGGGCGACCCCGGGCAAGGAGCGCAAGCGCGGCTTGATCACATAGTCGGCAATGTCGCGCAGCGCATAGGGGTCGAGTTGATCCGACAGTAGGCCAATCTTCAGCAGATCGCGCGTGCTGGAGGTGAGCGGTGAGAGTTGCGGCGTGCTGCTGCCCGACGGCAAACGTCTGGCGACGACGTTGAGCCGTTCGGAAATGTCTTGGCGCGAATTGTACAGGTTTGCGCCGGCGGCGAAGTTGATGGTAATGACCGACACGCCGGGGATGGAGTCCGAACGCAGTGAAGCGACGCCTTCGGCGCCATTGAGGGCCTTCTCGATCGGATGGGTAACGAGCTGCTCGACTTGTTCAGCGGTAAAACCCGCCGCGTCAGTATGGATTGTGACTTGCGAGGGAACGAATTCCGGAAAGACGTCGAGCGGCGTGCTCCAGGCGCCCCAGATCGCCAATATCAGGGCGAGGATGCTGAGCGTAACCGCTGCGCCGCGGCGTTTGACGCAAAGCGAGATCAGCCACTCCACGACCGATCAGTCCTGACCTGAAGTCGCAACGCCGAGTTCGCGCGCCAGCAACAGGCCGGCGCCTTTGACCACGACTGGCTGGCCAGGCTTGATGTCGCGAGCGACGAAATAGCCGCCGTCGAGTGCGCGATCCAAGTCGATCGGCAGACGGCGAAACGTGCGCGGCGCCGCGAAGACGTAGCACCAGGCCTTATCCTCGCTGAGCACCACCGCATCGGCGGAGATCTCCACGCCGCTGAGCGGGGCGCCGGTCGGTGCGACGATCAGCACATGCTCGCCTTGCGCCAGGTCGCTGCCATCGACGAGAGCGTAAAAACTGCGGCCGGGAATGGAAGGATCGGCCGGCGCATCCCAGATGATCGTCGCCACGGAACTGGGCTGGCCGGTTTGTGTGCTCAGATGGGTGACGAAGAACGTCGCCGGTACTGCGGCGAAGCCGACGCCAAGCGGAAACGTCGCCTGCACGAGCACGGCATGTCCCGACGTGAGCCGCGCGAGGATCGGGTTGACGCGTTCGGCTGTCCGCCAAGGCGCATTCTGGCCGAACGCTGCCGCTTCCTGGCGGTAGGCGAGTTCAAGCTGGGCCTGGTCCGTCGTGTCCCGATGCTCGGCCGCCTCCAGCGCTTCGCGCGACATTGCATGTTTCGAATCGGCTTTGCCAAACAGCACGCGCGCATCTTCAAGCGCGGCATGGCTTTGGCGCGCGGCGGCCTGGGCCATCACGACGTTGGCGAGCGCTTGCGCCAGCGTCGAAAAATTGAGAACCACGCCATAGCCGCGCACATGCGGGGTGAATGTGGCGGCCGCCGCAGGCAAAACCAGAAGACCGAGGCGCTGGCTGTCGCTGCTTGACAGTGTAAGTGTGTAGCGACTGTCCGCTCCACTATTGCGGGCGACGTACGTGTCCTGCTGGTTGTCGCAACCAGCCACACACATCAAGAAAAGTGCTGCGATTGTGTGGCGAAAACTCATCCGGACGCGCGAAAACATTGCGCGACGACTGTACCGTCTTGGTCGGTTGGCCGGAAAAAACCTTGTGCATAGAGTTAACGATGTAAATTGCGCCGTCGCGCTGCGAAGACCGCGCCACGCGTAGAGACCTTAACCATTGCGCTCAATACCAGAGCGCTTCGTTACCCCAGCTTGAGTAGTTGCCGTCGAACAACGAACCGTTGCCATAATAGTGCGACAGCGAACCGCTGAGCCGGTCGGCGGAAGTCGGCGGCTCGAGATAACCGTTGCCGTCGAACGTCAAGGTAGCGATCGGACCGGAGGACGTGGCGCCGTCGGCGCTCGGGAAATTCGAGCCGCCGGAGTCGCCGGGCAGCAGGAAGTCGCCGCCCTCACCATCAGCCGTTGTGAAGTCGTAGAGCAAGGAGTCCTCGTCGGTCGGACGCTGGCCGCCCTGGCCGAAGAACCACGGCAGATAGAATCCGAATTCAGGCGGCAGCCCTTCGACCGACACACTCGAGATCGTCAGAGCCGTGGCGTTGCCCGGGTCCTGCACGAAGACATAGTTGCCGTTTAGCGCAGTCAGGCCCGAACCGTTGATCGCGTAACTGCCCGGCGCGCTGAACGAGGTCGCAGAAGTGGTGAATAGCAGCGTGCCGTTCGTCGCGGTCGCGAGGGACTCTTCGTTGACGAATCCGGTCACGGTTCCGGTCAGCGGCGGAATCGCGGAACCAAACGGGATTGCGCCGGCGTCCGCGACATAGGTCAACGTCGCAGGGTTGATCGTCAAAGTGCCACTGGCAAAGGTGATCGCGTAGTTGGTCGATGTCAGGCCACCGGGCGTGATGGCATAGCCGCCCGCATTGGTCGCACCCTGCGAATTGCCCCCATAGGTCAGCGTTCCGCCGAGCGCCGCAGACGTATCGCTTTTCACCAATCCGCTGAAGATCACGCCATTGCCGCCGCCGTAGGATAGGCCGTCATACGTCTTGACCTGATTGTTCGCCGTGACCGTCAGCGCAGCCTGATTGATCGTCAGCGTGCCCGCCGCGTAGGTAATCGTATAATTCGCATCGAACGCGCCACTCGCCGTCAATGTTCCGACATAGGTACCGGCATTCGCCGAAGCGGCCGTTCCCGAAACGACGGTCGGAGCGGTCGTCAGCTTGGCCGAAGTGTCGCCATTGACAAAGCCCGAATAGCTTGCGGTCAGCACCGGCAGGGCGCCGCCATAGGTCATCGCCTTGCTGTCCGCGGTGATCAGCAGCGCGGCCTGATTGATCGTCAGCGTGCCGGCTGCATAGGTGATTGTGTAGTTGGAATCGACCGCGCCGCTCGCCGTCAGGGTTCCAACATACGTTCCGGCATTCGCCGAAGCGGCAGTGCCGGAAACTATGGTCGGAGCCGTGGTCAGGCTGGTTGCGGTGTCTCCGTTGACGAAGCCCGAATAGCTTGCGGTCAGCGCCGGCATGGCGCCACCATAGGTCATCACTTTGCTATCCGCCGTGATCAGCAATGCAGCCTGATCGATCGTCAGCGTGCCGGGTGCGTAGGTGATCGTGTAGTTGGGATCGACCGCGCCGCTCGCGGTGAGCGTATTGACGTAGGTCCCGGCGTTCGCGTTTGCGAGCGTACCGGAGACAACTGTCGGTGCCGTTGTCAGGCTGTCCGAAGTGTCACCGTTGACGAAGCCGGTATAGCTCGCGGTCAGCGCCGGCATGGCGCCGCCATAGGTCATCTCCTTGCTGTCCGCCGTGATCAGCAGACCGGCCGGATTCACGCTCATCGTGCCGGGAGCGTAGCTGATCGTGTAGTTGCTCAGGCCCGTGCCGACCGCGGTGCTGGCATTGATGCCATAACCGCCGACACCAGCGGTGCCGACCGCACCCAGGCTCGAAAGCGAGACACTGCTAACGGAATCGGTGTTGAGCAGTCCGTTGGCGACGAACTCGCTGCCGTTGAATGTGAAGGTCGTGCCATA
>JANYBR010000283.1 GCA_025360685.1 Pseudomonadota bacterium | reverse complement strand
CCTCGATCAGATCGGCGATCAGGTCCTTGCCGTCTGGACTGTGCAGCCAGGCTTCGGCGGCCTGCAGGGTGGCGAACTGCTTTGGCGCGCGTAAGGGCTTGTTGCGGCCGTCGACCGGGATCAGCACTTCGAAGGTGCCGGCATGGCGCGAATCCTTCGTCTCGGCGGCGAAGGGTTGGGGCAGGGCGTGCTGTTTCTTGCGCATGTGAGTCCCGCTCCGGAAATCGTGAAGCGGGCTTCTATCAGCGCTGCGTCGAAATGCCAAACCAGATCACGTCGTAGGGCGGGGGCAGCCGCTCAACCTCGTGAAAGCCGAACGCCTGGTAGAAGCGCACCGCGCGCTCATTGCGCGGCCCAACGCCCAGATGTGCCGCCTTGGCGCCGATGAACGCCACCCGCTCCAGCCAGGCGCGGATCAGCAGCCGGCCAATCTGGCGCCCCTGCAGGCGCGGCAGCAGATTGATGTGCAGGTGCGCCGGATACGGTTCGGCGATGCGCTTGGGTGTCCGCGGCGGGTGGAAGATGAGGTGGGCCATGCGCTGGTCCGGCGACCACTGGTCGCGCGGCTCTTCCGGGTCGGCATAGTGGGTGCGCAGCTCGGGCCACCAATCGACCTCCATCTGCTTTTCGAACTGGTGCGTGTCGAGCGGCCCGACGATGTATCCGCCGACGCCGAGCTCGTCCTCCACGACGAACGCGGTCTGCGGCGAAAGCACGGCATAGGGCCCGGCATAGACGTGTCCGATGAGTTTCCAGTCGTGATAAAGGTGCGAGGCGTCGTTGCCCGCATCGCCGGTGGCAAGGCAGACATGGTACAGCTCTGGAAAATCTTCCGAAACATAGGGCCGGATCTTTGCGGACATTATTTCCGTTCCTCGCTCACGACACTAGGATAGGCAGAAATATCGCGAAGGGGAAACGATGCCGTCACTCGCCGAGCGCCTGGGCTACGCGCCCCATGACCGACTGATCATCATCAACTGCGACGATATCGGCTCGTCCCATTCGGCCAATGTGGCGAGCGAGGCGGCGATGCGGGGCGGTATCGCGACCTCGGCGACGTTGATGGTGCCGTGCCCATGGGCGCGCGAGGCGGTGGAGCGCTTTGCCGACCTCGACGTTGGCATCCATCTCACCTTGACGGCGGAATATCCCACCTATCGCTGGCGCACGCTGACCGACGCGCCGAGCCTGCGTGACGGGCAAGGCTATATGCCGAGGAGCGCGAAGGATTTCTTCGAGCAGGCCGATCCCGTGGAAGTCGAGGCCGAGTGCCGTGCCCAGATCGATCAGGCGCTCGCCTGGGGCGTCGACGTCACCCATCTCGATAACCACATGGGCACTTTGCAGATCTATGAGAAACTTTTTCCGATCTATGTGAAGCTGGCCAAGGAGTACAAGCTGCCGCTGCGCATGGCGGGCGCCAGCGCCGACGCTCGGATGGGCTTCGGCGCACGCGCGCAAGCCGATGCGGCGGGCGTGCTCTATCCCGATCATTTCAGTTTCCAGTGGGGCGGCAAGCCGATGCGCCAGGTGTTTGACGAATATCTTGCCAGCCCGCGCCCGGGCATCATCGAGATGATCCTGCATTGCGTGAACGACACGCCGGAACTTCGCGCCTACGACAAAACCGAACTCGCCATCCGCATCCACGACGCGGAGGTGGGCGCGGACAAGACGATGAGAGCGAAGTTCGAGAAGGCGGGGGTGAGGCGGATAAGTTTTCGCGGGCTACGCGATCTGATGAGACTGATCCACTGAGACACGCCACAACATTGACGGTGACGTGCGTCGAACGAAAACGGCAGCTCGATGGCTGCCGTCTCCATCAACCGATGTTGTTTCTCGTCAGGGCGCAGAGACGCTTTCCGCCACAACGGCAGAGCCGGACATTTGATAGGTGACGGTCACCGTCAATCCGACTTTGAGGCCGGCAAAACTTGTTCCCGCGGCTCCCAGGTTGAAGCTCGTACCCGTCGAAACCCCGTACGACTGGCTGTTGCACATGAACTTCATACCTTTGGTGTCGACAGACTTGACGCTGCAATTGGCAACCATCGGAGGTGGCGCCGTTGCCGCTGCACCCGTAACACCTTTGCCACCGCCACCTTGGGCCAAGACACAGGTTGACGATGAAAGTACGATCGTTGCGGTCAATACGACGGCCGCTGTTCCACGGTTCATAATGGGTACCCCAGAAGAGAAGGCGCCATGCTAGACAATTGCATTGAGCATGTCACCGGCGCCAACCAGGAAACGGAACAAAGGTATGACGCTTTTCGGAAAATAAGAATCAGGCAACGTTCCGCTCTGCGCGATGGCCGCGATGTTGAAGGCGCCCATGGATGACTTGATCAAATCTCTGCGTGCAAGGCGCCTCGACCGCATAGCGGTCGGATACGCCGTTGCAGGGTGGATCGTCGTGCAGGCCGCCTCGATTGCTTTGCCGACATTTGAAGCTCCGGCCTGGATCCTGCGGGCCATCATCATCTTCGTTCTGCTCGGCTTTCCCATAGGTCTGACGCTTGGCTGGTTTGCGGCGCCGCGTCTGTTCGACACTGATCTGCACAGGAGGCCGCTCGGTCGCACGCACGCGACGCTTGCCGTGTTCGGCGTCATCATTGTGGTTATCGTCGCCAATCTCGCATACCTGCTCTCGAGCGCTCCGAGAACTTCGCCGGCTTTCAGCGTCGCGTCCGCATCGCTCGTGGCAAAGAACTCAATCGCCGTGCTTCCGTTCGTGAACATGAGCGGCGATCCGGCCAAGGAGTATTTTTCGGACGGAATTTCGGAGGAACTGCTCAACGATCTGGCGAACATTCCCGAGCTCGTGGTCGCGGCGCGAACGTCGTCGTTTGCATTCAAGGGCAAGAACGAGAATATAAAGGACATTGCCCGCGTCCTCGCGGTGCGTTCGGTTCTCGAAGGTAGCGTGCGCGAGAGCGGAAACCACCTTCGAGTCACGGCACAGCTCATCAACGCGGCCGACGGCTACCATCTGTGGTCCGCGATGTATGACCGCAATCTGACCGACGTGCTGGTCGTGCAGGACCAGATCGCGCAGGCGATCACTTCGTCGCTGACACACAGGCTGTTGCCTCGTCCAATACTTTCCAAACCTGTCGCGCCACGCGCGATCGACCCGAACGCCTATCGAACCTACCTGCAGGGCAAGCATGAACTCGGTCCGCGCACGCAGACCGGCTCGGAAGCCGCGCTGGTCTTGTTCAAAAAAGTCACCCAGCTTGCGCCTGATTTTGCCGAGGGATTTGCAGCGCTGGCTCTGGCCCAGCTAAACGTCGCTGAGTACCGCCCCGAGCGCAACGATCTGATCCCGGCCGCGCAGGATGCGCTTGTGCGGGCTCTGACGCTTGATCCCGACAATCTCAGTGCTCTCCGTTCGCACCTGGAATTGTCGCTTCACAAGAGCGATTGGCCGGCGGCAATTGACGACGCGCGACGCATGAAGGGAATCAATCCGAACAGTGCCCAGGTGCTGCACGAGATGTTCCGGTTCTACCTGTTCCTGGGCTTCCCGGATCTAGCGTTCGCCGCTGCAAGCGGCGCGGTGAAGCTTGACCCTTTGTCTCTCGTCGATCGCCTGAATGTGACGACATCGCTGCTGCACAATGAACGATACCAGGAAGCGCAAGCCGCGGCGCGCACTGCACTTACACTAAAGAGCGATCAGCCGCTGATCTTGTCGCTTCAGTGCGCCGCAGCGGCGCTTGGTCACGACGTCTCGCTGGCGCGCTCAGTTGAAACGAGATTGGTTGCCTCAGGCGATGCGAGTGACATTCAATTTTGCCGGTTCCGCATAGCCATCGCGGAAGGGCACGGGGCCGACGCGCGGACAATTCTGGACAAGTTCGCCCAAACCTTCATGCGTGGTGGGCCGAGCGCAACCGAGCTCGCCGAGCTCTACGCCATAGTGGGTGACAACAAGAAGACCGTCGAATGGCTTCAGCGCGCCTATGACGCGAAGGAGTTTTGGCTGGTACTGTTCGTGAACTGGAAGACGGTTCCGCCAGCCTTCTTCGAAAGCGCCGAGTGGAAAGCCTTCTATAGACAACCGCTGTTCGACCAATGGCGCAGGGCGCACGATCTGGTGGCCGCGGACATCGCGGCGCGGAAGTAGCTGGCCGGTACAACTTATCCAACACCCCTCGGACCTCGCGTATAATGCGCGAATGGAGTCGGAACGTTCTCGTTTGACGGTCGAGCTGAGGCGCAAGGCGTCCGCGCGCGTGAAGCTGCGCAGACTGGTCACGCAGCATTTTCGCAAAAATTCGACGAACAATTATGTTGCCGAAGGAACCGCACAGCGCGCAACGACACTTTCTCGCGCGCAACTCGAAAACAATACGTTGTGGTTCAACGCTTCTTGCGGCCTATGCCGAGCTGTTCGCGCCACAGCCGGGCGGGGATTTCCTCGACCGCGCCTTCGGCCAGGTGGCCAAGGTGGAACGGGCCGTACTGCACGCGGATCAACCGCGCCACCTTCAGGCCGAGCCGCTCCATGATGCGCTTTACCTCGCGGTTCTTG
>JANYBR010000269.1 GCA_025360685.1 Pseudomonadota bacterium | reverse complement strand
GACGCGATCCGTCGGCACGAAATCGACGTCGTAGATCGTGCGGTCGCCATAGCGGTCGACCAGGTAGATCACGCTGCCGCCGATGCCCTCGATGGCGGGGATGTTCAGCTCCATCGGCCCGACCTGGTTGTGGAACGGCTTGGCGCCGAGCGCGATCAGTTTCGCGTACGCCTTCGCCGCGTCTTTCACGCGGAACGCCATGGCGCAGGCGCTCGGCCCGTGTTCGCGCGCGAAGCGGCTGCCGTGACTGTCGGGCTCGGCGTTGACGATGAAGTTGACCTGTCCCTGGCGGAACAAGGTGACCGCCTTGGAGCGGTGCCGCGCCACGGCGCGAAAGCCCATGCGCTCGAACAGGGCCGAGAGTTCGCCCACGTCCGGTGCTGTATATTCGACGAACTCGAAGCCGTCCGTCCCGATCGGGTTGTCCCAAAGCGTCATGCCGGTCTCCGGCGAGTCTGTGTCCGGCGAGAATATAGTTTCAAATGAAACTAATTGCCAGAGTGACGAAAAATCATTCACCTCCGTGTCATGGCCCGGTCCGTAGCGGCAGCGTACGGACGTGGGTTCAAATCCACTCCCAATTCGTCATTGCCCGGCCCACGCTGTTGCTAGGCCCGTCCGGGCAACCCAATTTCCTTTTTTTCAAGAGAAAATGGGTCGCCCGCATAGTCCCGAGCGGCAGCGTAGGGACGGGCGATGACGATGAGGGGATTTTGTGTGTGGGTAAAACCGCGATTTACATTTGCATGGGTGCCGTGAGGCCCAGTATGCCCACCACCAGCAGAATGAGCCCGGCGCAGGTCAGTTCGGCGAACACGGTAAGGGTCAATGTTTCCGCCGCTTCCGCTTCGCCGCGCGCCAGGCCCGGCATCAGTCCGAATCGGTTGGTCAGCGCCAACGCGATCATCAGTCCGGCCAGCACCAGCTTGATCGCCAGCCAGGTCAGATAGGTTTCGGACCATGCCATGCCATGCGTGTCGAGGATCGCCACTCCGCTCGCGGACCCGGCCACAACGAGAATCGCAACCGCCAGCGCTGCCCAGGTTGAAAAGAGCCGCAGCACGGCCACAAGCGTCGCGAGATCCCTCGGCTTGGCCAGCACGGTTGGAACGAGCGTAACGAGCCCTCCAATCCAGAAGCCGCCCGCCAGCAGGTGCAATGCGTCGACGCCTGCGAACAGGTATCCATATCGCGGCGCGACGGCCACCGCGGCATGGCTCGTCAGGCCAAGCAGAGCGAGGGCACCGCCGCCGAGAACTGTGCCCGCGATCAGTCGTGCCGACGGCAGCAGCCAGGCCACGAGCAGAAACGCGGCGAGAAGCGCTATGCGCAGGATTGCCATATGTCCGTAAAGCGTATCGCGCACGACCAGACCTGCGGCCGCCGGATCGAATAGCGTGCCTGATCCCGTCATCTCTCCGGCGACGAACCCGACCAGCAGCACCGCGCTTGCAAGTGCGGCCGAGGCGTGCGCCGCGAGCAACCCGCGCGACAAACCGAGGTCGTAGCCCAGGCTCGACTTCGCGATCCAGCCGAATGCGCAAGAGCCGAACAGCAGCATGACGCTGGCAAAGTTCACTGCGCGGACAAAGGCGAAGGCAAAGGTCATGACAGGATTTTCAATCGGCCCTACTTGCCGTTCGCCCCGCGCACCGCGAATTGGACCGGCAGCCTCGAATGATCCGAGAATTCGAGCGTGACCAGCACTCGGCCGCCCTGCTTGATCGCCGCTGTCGGGTTCATGCACATCAAGTGGTAGCCACCCGGCGCGAATTTCACGGTTGCCCCCGGAGGTATGTCGACCGACTCGACATCGCTCATGCTCGACATGCCGCTCATGGTCTCCGAACGATGCAACATCAGCATGCCGCACGCAGGCGAGGAAGCACCGACCAATGTCACCTTCTTTAACGAGGGATTTCGCAACGTGAAATAACCGCCGCCCGGCAATCCCGCGGGCAGGGCGCGCAGCCACGCCTCCGACACTATGACCGGAGAAGCGGCGGGTGCACCCGGTGCCACGATGAAATTGTACCCGCCTTGCGAGCGGTGAGTATCCAGCGCCACCGCTTGCCACGTCACATGGTAGAGGCCGGGCGGCAGTTTTTTCAGCGCAAGATCGATTTGTGAAGCGGTGGCGGTTGAGGGCCCGGTGCCCATGTCGTGGCCGTCCGCGTCGGCGACGCTGACGCGGCTGAATGAGGGCTCGAGTGCTTCCGAGAAGTGCAGTTCGACCTTGGCCGGACCGGCGTTCAGATAGGCACCGGCCGCCGGGTCCGCCTTTTCCAGAAAGGCGTGCGCCATCGCCGGAATGGCGCAGAGGACCAGGGCGGCGGCAAGAGGCAGCAAGCAGCGCCGGTTCAAGGCTTGTCTCCGAAGATCGGGGTTCCGAGCGAGCCCGGGAAGATATCGTCGATATAGAAGTGAAGCTGCATCATCACGCCGACACTATCACCACTCGCATGGTTGAGGGGAACGACGGCTTCGGCGGCGACTTGGGTGTATTGCCCGGTCCAGATCAGACCCGGATTGATCGTGCCGGTCGTGCCGCCAGCGCGGATTGGAGAACTCAGGCTGAATTCGACCAGCGGCGTCAGACGCGCGGCGAATTGGGAAAAGCCTTGGTCGCGTACATTGTTTTGCAGATAGAGCAGGCTGTATTCGATCGCGCCACCCCATTCGATCGCCCCGGACTGCGCGCTGGTCCCCGGAATGGCGTAACCCACCTCGCCGGTCACCGCCAAAGGGCGCAGCAGGGCCATCGCCTCGGGAAGGTCTCCGAAGCCTTTGCCGAACAGGAATTTCGGCGTGTAGGTCGTGAACCGGTCGGCCACCGCGGCCGCGCCGCTGCCGCCAATCTCGAAGCTCACGGCAAGGGACGCGACGAATTCGCCGTCCTCTTCCGTCTCGAACTGCCAGGTCGGCGTGATCTGCAGATTTTCGAATCCCGACGCACCGGAATGCGCGTTGACATAGCCGCCGCCGAACGACAGCGAGACCTGCGGGAAAATCGACTTGGAGTACTCGAACTCATAACTTTCCTGATGGTTGCCGAGCAAGATGGTGGGCAATGCCAGTTCATCGGCGGCAAAAGGGTCGTCTGTGGCGATGGTGGCCGGAAAGAACCGCTCCCCGGCCACGCCATGCGCGGCGGCAGACGTCGGCAGCAAGCCGGCAACGATCAGAAGGGCGCATAACCGCCCGAAAAAGTGGGACATCTCGTTCTCTCGTCTTGAATGAAGTCCAGGCGCACGCAAGCGCGGCGCAGGCGAATGGGACTCACACCAGAGCGGGCGGCGCGCGCGCGGCGTTGGGCCGGTGAACCGCGGTTGATCTCATGCGGGCGTCGAAAAAGACGGGCACGAGGCGCAATGCTTGCGGCAGCGTGTCCAGAACCAACGTTAAATTCGCCGGCGGCGACAAGGGCGCTGCGGCGGCGAATGCGCAGGGCGCGTGCGAGCGCTCCCGGTTCGCGGGTAGCTTGCCGCCATGCTGCGCGGCGTCGACCGAGCAGATGGCGAACGGGACGCCGGCGCTACTGGGCATCCAGCCATCGGGCAGCAGGGCGCGCAGCAACATCGCGGCAAGCGCGAGGCCGACTGCTGCAGATCTGCAAAGCGGATAATGCATGGATATCCCTGCGGCGCTTATGGCTGTCGTCCTATCGGCGGTCAATTCGGCTCTGCGTCGCATCACTGACCGTCCTATCGGCGGCCGCGCTCGTTTATTCCCGCTCGCGACCGGCCGGGCGCCGAATGCATGGCTGCTTCGCGCCGGTTGAAAGGGGCAAGTGCTATCTCCACATCAAGCGCCCGAAGGAGTGTTGGACATGTTTCGCCGCCGCAGACCGCAACCAAGAGCAGCCACGCGATTCGCAGCGCGCGACGCCGGCCGCGATCTGGCGCTTGCCGCCACGCTTGTCGTATTCGGTGTGTTTCCGATCGGCCTCGTCTCGACGCTGATGCTGCTGCAGATATTCGGAGTGTGGGCGCCATGAGCCAGTGCCCGCCCGAGCTTTCTGGTGAACGGCAAATGAACGCCGGCTTCAGGACCGGTTCTGACGCGACGGAGCATCCTGTGGCCCATAGTTCAGAGGGAGTTCCTGCCATGCTCAGTCAGACCCGACCCAGCCGCAAATCGACTGCCCGCTTCGCGCCGCGCGATCCCGGTCCCGATATGGCGCTGGCCGCCACCCTGGTCTTTTTCGGCGTGTTTCCGATCCTGGTCGTCACCGGCCTGATGATGATGCAGATGCTGGGTACGTTTGCGCAGTGAACGTTCCGCGATGGGACGTTGAGGCATGCGGCGCGACTGCTACAGTCGCGCGATGGCTTACGAACCCTCGCTCGAGTCCCTGAACGCGCATCGCGTGCCGCAATGGTACGAGGACGCCAAGTTCGGCATCTTCATCCACTGGGGTTTATTCTCCATTCCGGCCTTTGCGGCGAAGTCGGGCTCGATCGCCGAGGCCTTCCGCAACAACTACGATTTGGCCGTGGCGCAGACGCCCTACTGCGAATGGTACTGGAACGCGATCAAGGTACCCGAAAGCGACAGCGCCAGGCACCACGCCGAAGTCTACAACAATGCGCCCTACGAGAATTTCCGCGAGCCGTTCCTGAACGGTCTCGAGCAGTGGAAGCCCGACGAGTGGGCCGGGCACTTTGCCGATGCCGGCGCGAAGTATGTCGTGCTCGTCACCAAGCATCATGACGGTTTCTGCCTGTGGCCGAGCGCGGTGCAGAACCGGCACCAGAAGGACTGGAGCAGCCCGCGCGACATCGTCGGCGAGTTGGCGATGGCGGTGCGGGCGCGCGGCCTCAGGTTCGGCGTCTATTATTCCGGCGGCATCGACTGGACGTTCAATCGCGAGCCGCTGCGCACCATGGCCGACTTCATGGGCTCGACACCGGGCGGCGACTATCCCACCTATGCCGAAGCGCAGACGCGCGAGCTGATCGAGCGCTATCAGCCGTCGATCCTGTGGAACGATATCTCCTGGCCGGCGCCGCTCGACGACGAACTCAGGCTCTTTGCCGACTACTACAATCGGATTCCCGACAGCGTCGTGAACGACCGCTGGTTGCCGATGACGCAAGAGCGCGAGGCGCTGCGCGATCTCGAACGCCGCAAGGCGCTCGATGCGTTCCTGAAGGAACGGATGAAAACCCAAACGACCAAAGGCGTCATCCCGCAATTGCCGCCGCATTGCGATTTCCGCACGCCGGAATATGCCGCCTTTGACAGAATCTCGGCCAAGAAGTGGGAAGCGACGCGCGGTATGAGCCACTCCTTCGGCTAAAACCGGCGCGACATGGATGCGGACTATGAGTCTGTCGAGTCGCTGGTGCGCAGCTTCATCGATGCGGTGTCGAAGAACGGCAATCTTTTGCTCAACGTCGGCCCGCGCGGCGAGGACGCGCAGATTCCCGCCGAACAGATCGCGCGCCTCAAAGGCTTCGGCGCGTGGCTGAAGGCGAACGGCGAGGGCATCTACGGCACGCGGCCCTGGACCCGCTTCGACGGCAAGACGGAGTGCGGCCTCGAAGTGCGCTTCACGCAAAAGCCGGGCGCGCTGTATGTGCATCTGCTCGGCACGCCGGCGAGAAGCGAATTTATCGTCACCGGCGACGATCTGCCGGCGGCGACCGGCGCGATGAATTTGGCCACCGGCGAAGACGCGAAAGTTTCGCGCGCGCCAGATGGCTTGCTCTTCAAACTTTCGAACCAACTCGATGCGGCACCCGCTCACGGGTTCAAGCTCCCCACGACAAAACCCTCATCCTGAGCTTGCCGGCGGACGAACGATGAGCGATCCTCGCTTGCCGATGCTGGGGCTTTCCATGAATCGTATTCCTGTCGCGCTGTTGTTCGTCGCCGCTCTGTCCTTCGCAGTGCCCGCTGTGGCCGATCCGGAAGACCACTATGCAAAGAACGGCAGTGTACGAATCCACTATGTGACGGAAGGTGCTGGTCCGCTCGTGGTGTTGCTGCACGGCTTTCCGGGCTTCTGGTATTCGTGGTCGCCGCTGATGGGCGCCTTGAAGGACAAGTACCGTGTCGCGGCGCTCGACATGCGCGGCTACAATCTTTCCGATCACCCCAAGGGGGTCGATGCCTACAAGTTCGAGGCACTGATCGGCGACGTTGCGGCCGTGATCACCGCCGAGGGCCAGAAGAACGCGATCGTCATCGGACATGACTGGGGCGCGGCCGTCGCCTGGCAGGTGGCGCTGAACCGGCCCGACCTGGTCAACCACCTCATCATCATGAGCGTTCCCCATCCGGCCGGTTTCGCACGCGAGATGGCGACCAACGCCGACCAGCAGAAGAACAGCCAATATGCCCGCGACTTCCTCAAGCCCGGCGCGGAGAAGATGCTGACGGCGGAAGGTTTGGCGCAGGGTGTTCCCGATCCCGTCGACCGCGCCAGATATGTCGAGGCCTATCGCCGCTCAAGCTTCAGAGCGATGCTGAACTATTACCGTGCGAATTATCCGCGCGACACCGGGGCGTCGGTCACGGCGCTTCCGCCGCTGCCGCACATCAAGGTGCCGGTGCTCGTCATCCACGGATTGAAGGATCAGGCGCTCAACGCCAACGGCCATAGCGGCACCCGGAACTGGGTCGACGCCGACACGACTTTGCTGATGATCCCCGGCGCCGGGCACTTTGTGCAGTACGACGCGTTGGCGCTCGTCAATCGCACGGTGCGCGACTGGCTGGACGCGCGGCCGTAGCGCTTTCCGTTCCGGGAATGGTACTTTCGAAAACAAAACCCTCACCCTGAGCTTGTCGAAGGACGAGGGTTTTGCCGTGAGCCCGGCAAAAACCAACGCGCAACACGCTCCACGACGATTCGCAGCGCCTGGTCCGCCCCTCGTCCTTCGACGAGCTCAGGATGAGGGGCAGTTTTGGCGGTTTCCTCATCCTGAGCTTGTCGAAGGATGGCTTGTCGAAAGCCTGACAATTGGTCAGGATTGCTCCCAACAAGCATTCAATAAAGTGGGAGCGCGACCATGAAATTCACCTGGTTCAACCTGATGCCGTGGCCCTATCTGCCGGACGATTTCCGGGAGAAGAACCGTTCGGTGTGGGTCGACATCGACCAGCGCCTGTTCGATCCGGTGAAGAGCCACGAGGTCTACAATACCTATCTGGATCTTCTGGAATATGCCGCCGACGTCGGCTTCGACGCGATCGGCGTCAACGAGCATCATCAGAACGGCTACGGCATCATGCCGAGCCCGAACATCATCGCCGCCGCGCTGTCGCGCCGCACCAAGGATGTCGGCCTCGTCGTGCTCGGCAATTCCATCGCGCTCTATAATCCGCCGGTGCGCGTCGCCGAGGAATTCGCGATGCTCGATTGCATCTCGGGCGGGCGGCTGATCGCCGGCTTTCCGGTCGGCACGTCGATGGACACCAATTTCTGCTACGGCCAGATTCCGGCGCTCACCCGCGAGAAGTACCAGGAAGCGCACGATCTCATCATCAAGGCCTGGACCACGCGCGATCCATTTGCGTGGAACGGCCGCTACACCAAGCTGCGGCACGTCAACATCTGGCCGCGTCCGATCCAGCAGCCGCATCCGCCTATCCACATTCCCGGCGGCGGCTCGGTCGAGACCTACGATTTCTGCATCGACAACACCTATTCCTACTCCTACCTGTCGTTCAGCGGCTACATCCGCGCCAAGGCGCTGATGGACGGCTACTGGAAGCGCGTCGCCGAGCGCAACACGCCCGACGCTTCGCCCTATCGCGCCGGATTCGCGCAGACGATCTGCGTCGCGGACACCGACGCCGAGGCGGAACGTCTGTACAAGGAGCATGTCGACTATTTCTACAATCGCTGCCTGCACGTCTATCCGGGCTTTGCCGACGCGCCGGGGTACCGGACGATCAAGACGATCCAGACCGGAGCGCTGTCGCAATACGCGCCGCCCAAGGGTGGCTACACCAACCTGTCGTGGAAGCAGCTGACCGAAGAGGGCCATGTCATCGCCGGCTCGCCCGAGACGGTGCGCCAGCGCATGGAGGAACTGTGCAAGTCGCTCAATGTCGGCAACATCTTCTGCCTCATGCATGTCGGCAACATGCCCAAGGAGAAGTGCATGTACTCGACCAAGCTGTTCGCCGAGAAGGTGATCCCGAAGCTGCGAAACATGTTCCCCGACTACAAGAACGACGAGCGCTTCTGGTGCCACCCGATCAAGCAGGTCAAACCCGGCAGCCTGCCGACGGAGTCCAAGGCGCGCGAAGTGGTCGGCGCGGCGCGGTAGGAGATTCAACCCTCCCCCTGAGGGAGGGTCGAATTGCGAAGCAATTCGGGGAGGGGTCATTGGCGAAAGCGAACCCCTCCCCGAAATCTTCTGCTCGCTGACGCTCACAGATGATTTCGACCCTCCCTCAAGGGGAGGGTGAGATGAAGGAAGTAATCCCATGCCCCTCGAACTGAAAACCGTAAAAACTCACAAGACCCCCGTCCGCTACATCGAAGGCGGCACCGGACAGCCGCTCGTGTTCCTGCACGGCGCGGGCGGAGCGACCATCGCTGATCCGTTCCTCGCCAAGCTGGCGGCGAAGTATCATCTCTACGCCCCGCTGCTGCCCGGCTATGGCGACAGCGAGGAATGCGGCCAGATCCGCGACATGCTCGACTTCACACTGCACAACTGGGACGTGGTCGAAGCGCTCGGCCTCAAGAATCCGATCCTGGTCGGTCACTCGATGGGCGGCATGATCGCAGCCGAGATGGCGGCGATCGCGCCGAACGACGTCACGCGGCTCGGCCTCATCTGCCCTGCCGGCCTGTGGCTCGACGCGCATCCGATTCCCGACCTGTTCGCCACCATGCCGTTCGAGATGCCGCAATTGCTGTTCCACAATGTCGCGGCGGGCACCGCGTTGATGACGGCCGGCATGACTCTCGACGATCCGAAGTTCCTTCAAGCCTACCTCGTCACCAATGCGCGCCAGCTCGGCATGGCCGGCAAGATCCTGTTCCCGGTGCCGGAGCGCGGCCTGTCGGAGCGGCTCTATCGCATCAAGGCCAAGACGGTTCTGGTCTGGGGCGACAGCGACAAGCTCATCCCGCCCGCTTACGCGCATGCCTTCAAGAAGGGCATCGCGAACGCGGAGCTGGTCTCGCTGCCGGAGGCCGGCCATATGGTCACCCTGGAGAAGGGCGATCAGGTGGTTCAGGCCTTGTCGCGCCTCGGTTAAGATCGATTCCAACTTGACTTTGGGCAGGTACAGGCAAACCGTTCCGGCACCAGAACAAACGCAGAATTAAGGGGCACCGCCATGGCAGCCGAATATGATCTCGTGATCCGCAACGGTTCGGTCGCAGACGGGCGCGGCGGGCCGCTCATCGATGCCGATGTCGCGGTGAAGGACGGCAAGATCGCGGCCGTCGGCAAGATCGCCGGCAAGGGCGCCGAGGAGATCGATGCGCGCGGCAAGCTCGTCACGCCGGGCTTCGTCGACATCCACACGCACTATGATGGCCAGGCGACCTGGGATCCGCGCCTCAATCCGTCGAGCTGGCACGGCGTGACCACGATCGTCATGGGCAATTGCGGCGTCGGCTTCGCGCCGGTGCGCAAGCAGGACCACAATCGTCTCATCGAGCTGATGGAAGGCGTGGAAGACATTCCCGGCGCCGCGCTGCATGAAGGCTTGAAGTGGAACTGGGAAAGCTTCGGCGAATATCTCGACGCGGTCGAGAGCCGCCCGCACGACATCGACATCGCGGCCCAGCTGCCGCACGGGGCGCTGCGCGTCTATGTGATGGGCGAGCGTGGCGCGAACCTGGAGGCGGCGACCGAGGAAGACATCGCCGAGATGCGCCGGCTTACCGCCGAGGCGATGCGCGCCGGGGCGCTGGGTTTCACCACTTCGCGCACCATGAACCACAAGACCGTCACGGGCGATCCGACGCCGAGCTTGCGCGCGACCGAAGCCGAACTCACCGGCATCGCGCAGGGCCTGAAGGATGCCGGCAGCGGCGTGATCGAGATGATTTCGGACTTCAACCAGCCGGACATCGCGACCGAGTTCGGCATGATCCGCCGCATCGTCGAAGGCTCTGGCCGGCCGCTCACCTTGTCGCTGGCACAGGGACATTCCTCGGCCAATGGCTGGCGCAAGATTCTCGAGCTGATCGAGAAATCCTCCGTCGCGGGCTTGCCGATCAAGGCCCAGGTCGCGCCGCGTCCGATCGGCGTGCTGCTGGGATTGCAGGGCACCGTCAATCCGTTCATCACCCACAAGTCCTATCAGGCGATCAAGGACAAGCCGCTGGCCGAGAAGGTGAAGGCGATGCGCGATCCCACATTTCGCGCTGCGATCCTGGCCGAGAGTGCCGAGCGCGAGAAGGCGCATCCCCTGGCGCGCGGCATCATGGCGTTCGAGCGCATGTTCCCGCTCGGCGATCCGCCGAATTACGAGCCGCCGAAGGAAACTTCCGTCGCCGCAGTGGCCGCGCGTTCCAATCGCACCGCGCCTGACATCGTTTATGACCTGTTGCTCGAGGATGAGGGCCGCGCCTTCCTGTTCGCGCCCTTCGCCAACTATGCCGAATACAATCTGGACCATTGCGGCGAGATGATTGCGCACAAGGATTGCGTGATGGGGCTCGGCGATGGCGGCGCGCATGTCGGCATCATTTCCGACGCCAGCTTCGTGACCTACCTGCTGACGCATTGGGGCCGCGACCGCGCCAAGGGCCGCTTCGACCTCGGCTATCTGGTCAAGCGCCAGAGCCAGGATACGGCGCGGGCCGTCGGACTCAACGATCGCGGCGTGATCGCGCCGGGCATGAAGGCCGATCTGAACGTCATCGACATGGATGCGCTGGAAGTCGAGGCGCCAAACATGGCTTACGACCTGCCGGCCGGCGGCAAGCGCCTGCTGCAGGGCGCCAAGGGCTATGACGCCACGATCGTCTCGGGCCAGGTGATCTATCGCAAGGGCAAGGCCACCGGCGCGCTGCCCGGCAAGCTGATCCGCGGCCCGCAAGCCGCGCCCGTGAACTGAGGAGCCGGACATGGACGTCAAGCTCGACCCGCGCCCGCTGGAAACCCATGTCGACTGGACGCGCGACGATGTGCAGGACGAAAGCGCGTGGACGGTCGAGTTGACCGACGCCGACAAGCGCGAGCTCGACCACGCGCTCGCCGTCGCCAAGGCGCATTCGACGAACCTGCTCGACATTGGTCTTGAACAATTTCCGCTCGACAGGCTGAAGAGCAAGATCGAAGCCGTCGAACGCGAACTGATCGACGGCCGCGGCTTCGTGCGCATCCGCACTTTGGACACGGCAAAATACTCCGACGACGATTTGACGATGCTTTATTGGGGCATCGGCATTCATCTCGGCGATCCCTGGCCGCAGAACCATTACGGCCATGTGATGGGCGATGTGACAGACCAGGGCAAGGCACTCAACGATCCGACCCTGCGCGGCAACGAGATCGGCCAGATCGGCCTCGACTATCATACCGACGGCGCCGACATCATCGGACTGATGTGCCTGCGCAAGGCGAAGTCGGGTGGGCTGTCCTGCGTCGCCAATATCGTGGCGATCTACAACGAGTTGGTGCGTACGCGGCCCGATCTCGTCAAGGCGCTTTATGATGAGCTGCCGAACGATGCGCGCGGCGAGCAGGCGCCGGGCCACAAGCCCTATTACAATTTCCCGGTCTTCACCGAGCACAAGGACCGGCTCTTCGTCCGCTTCATCCCGCAATACATCCTGGCCTCGCAGAAGTATGCCGACGCGCCGCGCCTGTCGCCGCTGGCGCATGAAGCGCTCAAGACCGTGACGGAGATGGCGCGCGATCCGCGCTACAACGTCTATATGGACCTGGCGCCGGGCGAGATGCAGTTCATCAACAATTATCACGTGCTGCACGGCCGCCAGGAATATCAGGACGATGTCGCCGGCGGCTACAAGCGGCACCTCAAGCGGCTGTGGCTGGCAACGCGCTATCTCAAGGAACGTCCCGACCATTTCCGCCGCAAGGTGCAGTCGCACTGGGGTAAAAACATCTCGGTCAGCAAGATCGAGGCGGTGGGGAAGCCGAATTGAAACCCCACGCTCAACTGTCATGGCCCGCCGGAGTGCGGGCCACCCAGTTGAAGCGAGCGATGGTGAGTACAAACGATTTGAGAATCACCTTCACTGTCGATGCGGTGTCACTTGGGTGGCCGCATTTGCGCGCCATGACAAGTGAGGGGATGCGGGCATTCTCACCGCAGAATTTGAACTGAGTAACCGGAGCAATTCATGACATTCAATTTCGGCGACATCGTCGATGCCGTCTCGGAGATCGTGTCCCCCGAGGCGCCGGCGTTTGTGCACGGCAATCGTTCGTTCAACTGGCGCGAGGCGACGCGGCGCCGCAACAATCTCGCGCGCAATCTGCATGCCAAGGGCGCCAGGCCGGGCGACAAGGTCGCGTTCTACATGCGCAACGGCATCGAATATGGCGAGCTGACCGGCGCCTGCTTCGTGGGCCGGCTCACCCATGTGAACGTCAATTACCGCTACAAGCCGGAGGAAGTGCGCTACATCGTCGACAATTCCGACGCCACGGTGGTGGTCTATGCGCGCGAGTTCCGCGATGCGGTCGCGCAGATCCACAACCAGCTGGGCAAGGTGAAGCTCTTCGTCGAGGTCGGCCCGCCCGACGTCGCCGCCTTCGCCATGCCATATGAAAAGCTCGCCGCCACCGGCGACGGCAAGAAACTCGACATCAAGCGCTCGCCGGACGACCAGGTCTTCGTCTACACCGGCGGCACGACCGGCATGCCCAAGGGCGTGATGTACGCGCATGGCGATCTGTCGACCACCTTGCTGGCGCGCATCTTCATCGCCACCGGCAAGCTGCCCGAGACGGTCGGGGAAATCGTCGCATTCGTGAAGGCAGCCGGCGACATGAATGTGCGCTACCTGCCGGCCTGTCCGCAGATGCACGGCACCGGCTTTTTCGGCACCATGTCGACCTTGCTGACCGGCGGCTGCGTGGTCACCGTCGACAATGTCCATCTCGACGCCGCGGCGATCTGGACGGCGGTTGAGAAGAATCGCGTCACCAACATGGCGATCGTCGGCGATCCGTTCGCCAAGCCGCTGCTGCGCGTGCTCGACGAAAACCCCGGCAAATACGATCTCAAATGCGTCGTCGCCATCGGCTCCTCCGGCGCGATGTGGAGTGCGGAGGTCAAGCACGGCCTGCTCGAACACCTGCCGCAGGCGACCCTGACGGACGCCTTCGCCTCGACCGAGGCGCTCGGCATGGGCGTGTCGGTGGCGCAGAAAGGCGTCGAGCCGAAAACCGCCTCCTTCATGATCGGCCCCAACGCCGTGGTGATCGACGACAACGACCAGCCGATCGAGCCGGGCAGCGGCAAGTCCGGGCGCCTTGCGGTCGGCGGCGTGCTGCCGCTCGGCTACTACAAGGACGAGGAAAAGACCGCGCGCACCTTCAAGCTGATGAACGGCAAGCGCTTCTCCATTCCGGGCGACTATGCCAGCGTCGAAGCCGACGGACGCATCATCTTGCTGGGCCGCGGTTCGAACTGCATCAACACCGCCGGCGAGAAAGTCTTTCCGGAAGAGGTCGAGGAGTCGCTCAAGACCTATCCCGGCGTGGAAGACGCACTCGTGCTCGGCGTGCCGGACGAGAAATGGGGCCAGGCGATCACCGGCGTGGTCAAGCTGCGGCCTGGTGCTGCGTTCGACGAGGCGGCGATGCGCAAGCACGTGCACGAGGCGCTGGCCGGCTACAAGGCGCCCAAGCATATCCTCGTCGCCGGCGTGAACCTGCGCGCGCCCAACGGCAAGGCGGACTACAAATCGGCCAGCGATTTCGCGAAACGGGAGTTGGGGATAGCGTAAAGACTTCGACCCTCCCCTTGAGAGAGGGTAAGTTTTAGCCCCCGCCCTGCGTCCTTCGACACTGCGTGGCGGCAGCGTTGGCAGCAGGATGAAGGGCTCGGAGTGAGGGCCAATTCAAAATCCTCATCCCGAGCCAGTCGAAGGATGGAACGCCGGCTCAAGGAGTTATCCAACACCGCGCGCAAGAAGGCGCAGGCAAAGCGCGCGTTTACGTCCGCCCACTGTTGGATAACTTGCGCGCGCGAAATTTTTTCTGAAATTTCTTCTGTAAAAATCCAGCGCGCTCTTGAACCGTCACGCACAAATCACCAATTACGCTAAATCCCCACAGGTGCGAACAGAGTTTCCTCCCCCGTTGTTACGGGGGAGGTGTCGAGCGCAGCGAGGCGGAGGGGGCGTTAGCGACAGCGCACCGACGCGGG
>JANYBR010000246.1 GCA_025360685.1 Pseudomonadota bacterium | reverse complement strand
CGCGCGTGAGGTCCGCGGGGCTGTGGGCCGGGAGCCACGAGGCGTCCTTTCCGCGCATGGCGCCGACTTTGGTCACGATCACCAGATTGTCGGGGTAGGGATGAAGCGCCTCGCGAATAAGCTGGTTGGTCGCGTGCGGACCATAAAAATCGCTGGTGTCGATGTGATTGACCCCGTTCGTCACCGCGGCGCGCAGGACAGCGATCGCGGCGTCACGATCTTTCGGCGGCCCAAAGACGCCCGGTCCGGCGAGTTGCATCGCGCCGTACCCCATGCGGTTCACGCTGCGGTCGCCCAGCGAAAATGCGCCGGCGGCGGTAAGATCGGTCATGGCAGGTCTCCAGCTTCATACAGCCGCAATGTGGGTTCTTTGGCAAGCGCGATAATGCTGCAAAAACCGCACGGGTTATACGAGAATACGAACAATGGCGATCGACTCGAATGACCTTTCTGCGCTTCTGAACGTCGTGCGAGCGGAAGGTTTTCGCGGAGTCTTTCGTTTGCCGAGTAAGCAGCCGCAGGCGCCTCGCTTGGCCAACCGCTGCGGCGCATAGTTCCCGTTGATTCCACAACGCGGACGGCATGGTGGATAGACATTGGAAAAATGCGTTGCAGCCGCGTGGCGTGGCTGCGGCCGTCGTGCTGGCCGGCTTTGCTCTGATGCTGACTGTCAATCTTCCGGGCCACTTCGAATTCGACTCGATCCGGCAATTGTTGGAGGGCCGCAGGGGCGTCTACTCCAATTGGCATCCGCCGGTCATGTCGTGGCTGCTCGGCGTCGCCGACGCGATCGTACCTGGTGCATCTGCCTTCGTTATATTTGACGCAGCTCTCGCGTTTGGCTCGATCCTGTCGCTGCTCTGGCTCGCGCCCCGACCGACATGGCCCAGCGTCGCTGCCGCGGCCCTGGCCGTGTCGTTGCCGCAGCTATTTCTTTTTCAGGCGATCGTCTGGAAGGACATGCTGTTCGCCGACGCATGTCTGGCGGGGTTTGTCTGTCTCGCACATGCCGCAGTGAACTGGCAGCGGCCACGCCGGCGGTTCGTACTTCTCGCCGGAGCGGTGGTGTTCGCGGCGCTCGCCGCTCTGACGCGCCAGAGCGGGGTGGTCGTACTGCCGTGCGCGGCGATCTCGCTCGGCGTGATCGTGGCTCGTTTTGCTTCCCGGCGGCGAGCACTCGTCTACGGTGGAGGCTTCTTTCTGGCTTGCGTTGCGCTGATTTTGGGAGCCAACACAGCCTTGCAATTGCGTGCTTCCAAAGCCCTTGGTCCGATCGAGCAAATCGAGGACCTGCAACTCTATGACATTGCTGGAATGCTGCAGCGGCGCCCTGATCTCGGGCTGCCTCTTCTCGAGCGCGAAGCACCGGCGATGGCCAGACGGCTGCGCGAAAAAGGTGCGCAGCTCTATACTCCGATCCAACACGACCACCTGACGGACGATCCGATCATCCACGGATTGATCGTGGCGTCGGTTGCCGCCGTAGGTCGACAATGGCGTGCGCTGGTTTTTGCGCATCCTGGCACCTACCTGGCGGTGCGTGCCGAAGATTTCAGTTGGGTCTTCCTTTCCCTTCATCCGAATGAATGTCTGATCTATGAGGTCGGCATAAGCGGCGCGGCGGCAGACCTGCAGGCCGCCCACCTGACGCAGCGTTACGACGACCGCGACGCTTGGCTGGACGAGCAATATGGCACGCGGCTCATCGGAACTCCGGCACTATCGCATCCCGTTTTTGCCGCTGCCGGGCTGATCGGCCTGTTTGTGTTGCTCCGCCGGCGAAGACCTGCGGACCTCGCAATGGCCGGACTCCTCACCGCGACCCTTTTCTATGTGCTCAGCTATTTCTTTGTCTCGATCGCGTGTCAGTATCGCTACCTCTACGCCCTCGACTTGTCGTCGATCGCGGCAACCTTCTACCTGGTGATGGACTGGCACTGGCCTCGCCGAGCGATGGCGTCTCAAAGTGCTGCGAGCCAAGATAATTCGGCTGTAGCGCGCGACAGCTAGATATCAAACCGATGTCCGCATTCGACCGCATGACGCGCTGCGACCATTCCGATAAATCCGGGAAGCAACTACCGGACAGGGTGGTCAATATTGATCAGGCGGGGCGCTTCAATCGGACATAACCTCGCGGTCGCTCAAGGAGGAGGCCATGGCACATACGGTTTCGACTTCGGTCACAAGACGAAGCGTGGCAGCAGGGTTGGCGCTAACCGCTGCCCAGGTTGCGGTTCTTACAGCTACCGACAGCGCGCAAGCGGCAACTGTCACCATGCCTGAAAAAAACCTGTACGAACGTCTGGGTGGCGTATTCGTCATCGCGGCGGTCATCGACCATTTTAGCGATGCGCTCGTGAAGAATCCCATCGTCGGCCAAACTTCCAAGAATCCGCAGCTGCGGGAGTGGCACACCAAGAGCCTCGCCAGGCTGCCCGGCCTCAAATTCATGCGGACATTGTGGGTCTGCAACGTTTCAGGCGGACCGTTCCAGTACACCGCCACCAGGCCGGGCAAGTCGCCGCTCGGACTTGAAGAGGCCCATCGCAACCTTCGGATCTCGCCAGCAGAATTTGATGAGGTCGCCGCTGAACTCGGAAGGACACTGGATTTCTTCAAGGTCCCGACGCACGAGAAGTCCGAAGTCCTGGCTGCCTTCGCCGCGCACAAAAATGAAGTCACCGCCGGCTACGTCGCGCTTGCCAAGCCCGGCTGAACAATTCGCGCATTCCGTTCAGAGGCGATTGGTTGGACGCGTTGTCTGGCGTGCCGCGCGTTTTCGAGACCGCGTCTGATCTGTTCATGAACGGGCCGAAAGAGGTCTTCGTTACGCCGCCACGGCTTCGGCTGGCTTTGCTTCGGGCGCGGCGATCGGCAACACCACATAGGCACAGCAGCCTTTGCCCGGCTCGCTCTCAAGCCAGGCGCGGCCGCCATGCAGTTCGGCCAACCCGCGTACCAGCGCAAGTCCAAGACCGGTGCCGCCAGCTTGGCGGTCGTAACGATTGTCGACCTGGCTGAACGGTGTGAAGATCCGGTCCAGTTTCTCG
>JANYBR010000215.1 GCA_025360685.1 Pseudomonadota bacterium | reverse complement strand
GCCAACGCGGATCTGCTGTCAGAGGCGTTGTCGCTGCGGGCCGAGCGCAAGGTTGAGATCAGCGTGCCGCAGCGCGGCGAGAAGCGCGAGATCGTCGAGATGGCGCTCAACAATGCGCGCGAACAGCTCGGCCGGCGTCTGGCGGAGAATTCGGCGCAGCGCGAGCTGCTGGACGGTGTCGCAGAAGTGTTCGGGCTGGACGGGCCGCCCAAGCGCATCGAGGTCTACGACAACTCCCATATCATGGGCAGCAATGCCGTCGGAGGCATGATCGTCGCCGGACCGGAAGGCTTCGAGAAGGGCGAGTACCGCAAGTTCAACATCAAATCGACCGAACTCACCCCGGGCGACGACTACGCCATGATGCGCGAGGTTCTGACCCGGCGATTCTCGCGCCTGGTAAAGGAAGGCGAGGACCCCAAGACCAAATGGCCGGACCTGGCGCTGATCGATGGCGGCCCGGGTCAGCTTTCCGTTGCCGTGCAGGTTTTCGCCGACCTCGGCGTCGAGGACGTCGCCCTGGTCGGCATCTCCAAAGGACCGGACCGCGACGCGGGACGCGAGCATTTCTACCTGCCGGGCAAGGAGCCGTTCCGACTCGATCCCAAAAGCCCGTTTCTGTATTACCTGCAACGCCTGCGCGACGAGGCGCACCGATTCGCCATCGGCAGCCATCGCAAGAAGCGCAGCAAGGCCATCGGCGCCAATCCGCTCGACGAGATCGCGGGCATCGGCGCGGGACGCAAGAAGGCGCTGCTGCAGCATTTCGGCTCTGCCCGGGCCGTGGCGGCGGCCGGCGTGTCCGACATCGAGACCGTGGCGGGGGTCAGCAGCGCGATGGCCCGGAAAATCTACGATTTCTTCCATCCCAGCGGCTGAGCGACGATGCAATTCGCACTGGAATTGCTCTAAGTTGCTTGCATGTTCCAAATTCCCAACGCGCTCACCGTGCTGCGCATCCTGCTGGTGCCAGTCTTCGCCATTGCCTTCGTCATTCCCGGCGAAGCGGCGCGCCTGACCGCCTTCGCCGTATTCTGCGTGGCAGGACTTAGCGATGCAGTGGACGGGTTTGCGGCGCGCAAGCTCAACGCCGGCTCGGACTTCGGGCGCATGCTCGATCCCATCGCCGACAAGATCCTGGTCGGCGTGGCACTGATGATGCTGGTGGCCGAGGGCTCGGTGCGGGAATTCAATCTCACCATGGGCTTGGCGAGTCTGCTGAAGCTGGTGCCCGCCCTCGTCATCCTGTCGCGTGAGATTCTCATCTCGGGCCTGCGCGAATTCCTGGCCGGCGTGTCGGTCAGCGTGCCGGTGTCCAGCATCGCCAAGCTCAAAACCTCCATCCAGATGATCGCCATCGGCGCGATGATCCTGGGACCGATCGCAGACCGCTGGATCCCCGGATCGCTGGCCCTGGCCTACACCGCGCTGTGGGTGGCGGCGGGACTCACTGTCTACACCGGCTATTCCTATTTCCGCGCCGGACTTGTCTACGCGCGCAGCCGCCGCGAGGGGGCGACGTGAACGTTTTGTATTTCGCGTGGGTACGTCAGAAAGTCGGCCGCAGCGAGGAGACGATCGAGCACACACCGGAATTGCGCACGGTATCCGATCTGGCGGCGCTGTTGCGCGCGCGCGGCGGCGGCTATGCCGGGGCCTTCACGGACATGTCGCGCCTGCGGGCAGCGGTAAACCAAGTTCATGTCGCGCTGGATGCGCCGCTTTCGTCCGGCGACGAGGTGGCGTTCTTTCCGCCGGTGACGGGAGGATGAGCGCCAACATCCATATCCAGGCTGAAGACTTCGACGTCTCCGACGAGGTCGAGGCGCTGACGGCCGATCAGCCGACGACGGGCGCGGTGGCCACCTTCACCGGCTATGTGCGCGGCGGCGACGGGCTGACGGCACTGACGCTTGAACATTATCCCGGCATGACGGAGCGCGAGATCGCGCACATCGCAGCGGACGCGGCCAAGAGGTGGAGCCTGACCGGCGTGACCATCATCCATCGCATCGGCCGGCTCGAGGTCGGCGAGCGCATTGTGCTTGTCGCCGTGGCATCGGCGCATCGCGGCGCTGCATTCGAAGCCTGCGAGTTCCTGATGGACTATCTGAAAACCCGCGCGCCGTTCTGGAAACAGGAAGAACGCGACGGCGCCAACGACTGGGTCGACGCCAAAGAGACCGACGACGCCGCGGCGGAGCGCTGGCGCAAGCCATGAACTTGCTGTGGGTGGCCTTCACCGTCGTGGCGGCGGCAGGCCAGACGGCGCGCAACGCCATGCAACGCGAACTGACGGCGAGCCTCGGTGCCGTAGGCGCGACGCATGTGCGCTTCCTGTTCGGATTTCCGTTTGCCCTGTTGTTCCTGGCCGCCGCCACGATCTTCACCCACTCGCCGCTGCCGCATCCGCCACCGCTGTTCTGGCTTTGGATCGTGTCTGGTGCGCTGACCCAGATCGGCGGCACCGCGCTGATGCTGATGACCATGACCGAGCGCTCCTTCGTCGTGACGGTTGCGTATCTGAAGACCGAGCCGCTGTTCGTGGCGGCGCTCGGCCTTGTGTTCCTGCACGATCCGCTGACGCCGGGCATGATCGCAGCGATCCTCATCGCCACCGCGGGCGTGGTGCTGATCTCGCTGCGGACCGGCGGCGAAACCGGTGGCGTGCGCCCCGCCCTGTTCGGTCTCGCCTCGGGCGGACTGTTCGCCATCTCGGCCATCGGCTATCGCGGCGCAATCCTGGCGCTGCACCTGCCCGGATACCTGATGCCGGCGACCTTCGCGCTGGCGGTGGGACTGGTGGTGCAGGCGAGCGTGCTGACGCTCTATCTGGCGGCCACCAAGCCTTCGGTGCTGCGCGCCATCGCACGGCTCTGGCGGCCGTCCCTGTTCGCCGGCTTCATGGGCTCGGCGGCGTCGGAGTTCTGGTTTCTCGCCTTCGCGCTGGCCACGGCGGCCAGCGTGCGAACCCTGGGCCTGATCGACGTGCTGTTCGCCCAGATGGTCAGCCACATCCTGTTCCGGCAAAAGACGACGCTGCGCGAGGCCGCCGGCATCGTGCTGCTTGTCGGCGGCGCGGTACTCTTGGTTTGGGCGCATGGCTAGTTCATTAAGTCAGCCTGGGCCCTCGCCCTTCGTCCTTCGACAGGCTCAGGATGAAGGGCTCGGAGTGAGTGCCAATTCTGAATCCTCATCCTGAGCTTGTCGAAGGATGGACGGCAGGCTCTGATAGGGCGAAACGAAACACGCAACACAACACGAAGAGAGCACTTCCCATGATCGAACGCACCATCGATATTCCGACCAGGGACGGCAAGACCACCACCTTCATCGTCCATCCCGAGCGCGGCGGGCCCCATCCGGTGATCTTCTTCTACATGAATGCGCCGGCGATCCGCGAGGAGCTGCGCGACATGGCGCGGCGCTTCGCAACGGCCGGATATTATGTGGTGCTGCCCAATCTCTATTACCGCAAGGGCGTGATGGAGCTCGGCCCGCTGTCGCCGGATCCAAAGTCGCCGGTGCGCAAGCAGATGATGGAGCTGATGAGTTCACTCACCATCGCCCTGATCATGGACGACACTCGCGCCTTGCTGGCTTTTGT
>JANYBR010000205.1 GCA_025360685.1 Pseudomonadota bacterium | reverse complement strand
TGGCTACGACCGCCCAACCGGACGCATAGATCGTCTGGAGATCGAAACCATATCCGGCGTCCCAAAAGAGATGCCGGATGCCGTTGCAGAGGTGAAAAAAGAGCGAGAAGGTCCACCCCAGCAGCAGGAGAAGGCCCAGCCATGAGGCAAGAAAGCCATGGAGCGTGGCATAGGCAGACGGTCCTGCCGCCGCTGCAATGAGCCAGAAAACCAGCAGCGGAGAACCGATGCTCAGCGCGATGCCCGTCAGTCGATGGGTGATCGAGAGCACCGAGGTAAGCTGGGGCCTGTAAATCTGAAGGTCGGGAGAGAGCGGTCGATCGTTTCTGGCCATCGGATTCAACTCCTGCGCTCGGCTATCATTTTCTTGATCGAGGCAATCGCCTTGCCGGGATTCAATCCCTTCGGACAGGTGCGGGTACAATTGAGAATGGTGTGGCACCGATAGAGCCGGAACGGGTCTTCAAGATTGTCGAGCCGCTCGCCGGTGGCTTCGTCCCGGCTGTCGGCGAGCCAGCGCCACGCTTGGAGAAGCACGGCAGGCCCGAGAAAGCGGTTGCCGTTCCACCAATGGCTCGGACATCCCGATGTGCAACAGAAGCACAGGATGCACGCCGCTGGACCCTTGCCGTCTTCGCCGTTGAGTGCCTCGGCCTCTTCAGGGCTTTGCAGGCGCTCGCGCTCGGGCGCGGTCTTATCGGTTTTCAGCCATGGCTCGATCAGGGCGTATTGCGCATAAAGATGCGTCAGGTCGGGCACCAAATCCTTGACGACGGGCAGATGATTGAGCGGGTAGATCGTCGCGGGCTCCGCCGTGTCCGCGATAAACCGCGTGCAGGCCAACCAGTTCGTGCCGTCGATATTCATCGAACAGGAGCCGCAGACGCCTTCGCGGCAGGAGCGCCGGAAGGTGAGCGTCGAATCGATCTCGTCCTTGATCTTGATCAGGGCATCCAGGACCATTGGTCCGCAGGAATCGAGATCGAC
Source organism: Pseudomonadota bacterium (assembly GCA_025360685.1). Taxonomy (GTDB): domain Bacteria; phylum Pseudomonadota; class Alphaproteobacteria; order Micropepsales; family Micropepsaceae; genus Rhizomicrobium. The sequence continues at coordinate 4,385 of JANYBR010000205.1, read as the reverse complement.
CCCGTAAGTGTCGATGCGGGGATTCTTGCCCGACTCCGGGTCATAGCGATACACCTCGAATTTCCTGACATTCGTCGCGCCGACAGGAGCCGGCCAGGTCTTGCCGCGCTCGATCCACGACGAAGGCGACACACCGAAGTTTCGCGGCACGGGAAACCGCTTCAGCAGAGTGACGCGGGGCAGTTGATCCGAGGATTTTATAAGCATCGTCTTTTTCATCTCTGCTACTCCGCCGCTGTTGCCCGCGATTCCCGTGCTTCATACGAACCGGGAATCAGGCGCTCGATGAATTGCGGATAGAGCGGACGGAGCTTGATGATAAAGTCCCAAGCCATCAGCAAGGCGCCAAGCGCAAAGACGATGTCCCCCGGCATACGCATCCACTGCCAAAAGAGCGTTGTCTTGTAAAAATCGAAGCTGCGGGCGAAGGCATAACCGTGCTCATAGACGGCCAGCAATTGCGGCCAACCGATAGGAAAGAAATTGAGGCCGATCCAGAGAACTAGGCCGAGGTTATAAAGCCAGAAGGCCCACAGACCGAGCGTATTGCTGAACGGCCTGCTGCCGGCGATGTAGCGCAGGCAGAAATAAATGAGGCCGATCCCCAATTCGCCGAAGGCGCCGAACAACGCGGTATGCGCATGAGCGAGGGTGAGGAATGTTCCGTGCTCATAGTAGTTGACCAGCGGCGCGTTGAGCGTGCCGCCGCCAAGCACGCCGGCACCGACGAAGTTCCAGAAAGCGGCTCCGATGATGAAGGTATAGGCAAGGCCGTAGTTGAAATCGGCGCGGGCCTTAATGAGCCTGTATTGCTGGATGGCTTCAGTGACGAGCAGAACGAGCGGCAGCACTTCAATAAACGAGAACATGCTACCTGTAGGAACCCAAAGGCTGGGTCCGCCTGCCCAGTAGAGATGGTGGCCGGTGCCCAACACCCCGCCGAGAAATATGAGGATCAGCTCGAAATATACCGCGCGCTCGGCGAGGATGCGCGAGACCAAACCCGTCGCCATCAACAGATAGGCGCTCATGCAGGCGGCGAAGAACTCGAATGACTGCTCGACCCACAGATGGACAACCCACCAACGCCAGAAATCGGCGATGGTGAACGACTTTTCGATGCCCGTTAGGGGAATCATCCCGAACGCGTAAAGAACCGCGATATTCACGGTCGCGGCCCAGATCAGATTTTCGAGGCGAATACGCCCGGACCAGAACTGCCGGGTAGCACTGGCGAGCGCCGGGGCCGTCGGCCAAAACGCGCGCAGCACCAGCACACTCCAGAACGCCAGACCGGCAAAAAATCCGATCTGCCAAAACCGGCCGAGCTGGATGTAGGACAAGCCTTGGTTGCCGAACCAGAACCAGTCTTGCCGTATGTATCCCATGATGCCCAGATAATCCCCGGCGAGGCCGCCGGCGATCACGATCAGCGTCGCCCAGAAAAGCAGGTCCACGCACAGAGATTGCCCGCGCGCTTCCCTGCCGCCGGCTATCGCTGGTCCAAGAAACAGGGCGCTCGCGATCCACGACAGGCCGATCCAGACGATCGGCGCCTGAATATGCACGTCGCGCAGGAAGTTGAACGGGAGCAGGCGATTGATGTCGAAGCCGTAAAAGCTGGTGCGGTCGTAGTAGGAGTGGGCCATCAGCGTCCCCGCGGCGATCTGAACAAGAAGCAACGCGGCAACGACAAGGAAATACTTTCCCGCCTTGCGCTGGCTGCTTGTCAGCGGCAGGAAATCGACCAGCACCGGGTCCATCGGCGCGTCGTCGGTATGACCGAGAAAGCGCTCGTAAATGAAGATCACCGCACCGAACATCAGGAACGTGAAAGAGAAACTGATCCAGGTCCAGATGAAGGTCGAAGACGTCGGCGTATTGCCAACCAAGGGCTCGAAGGGCCAGTTCTGCGTCCATGACGCATCCAGGCCGGGCCGCCGCGCGACTGTCGTGAGCGATGAATAAATCAGAAAATCAGCCGTCTCACGCGCATCTTGAGGTGAGAGGCTATAGGCGGGAGTCCACCCGACCGCCGGGTCCGCTGTGCTCAGTTGTCTGGCGGTTTCGGCCTGAACGGTCGCGACTGCCGCCGATAGCGGCGCCGGGAACGTGACCTCCGTTTTTGTAAGATCGATGCTTTGGAGCATCCTCTGCATCGCGGACTTGGCTCCGCTCTGCTGGTCCGCGGTGAGGCCCGCCAGCGCGCCTCCAAACCGGGCCACGGCGATGTTCTGCTCGGTAAGGGTAGCCAGACGAACAAGGAGCGTGGCGGTGTAATCTTCGCCGTAATACGAACCCATGCCATAGAGGCTGCCAAAATCCATCAGGTCGGCTTTCTGAAAGCCCGCCTTGCCGGCAACGATGTCCGCCCCTGTCATTAGGACGCGGCCATTTGTGCTCAGGAAGCGTTCCGGCAGCGGCGGGGCCGTCCGGTAGGTGATGACCGTCGCCCACCCCATCAGCGCAAAGGTCAGGATGGCAACCGCCAGCAATATCCATTTGAGGACATTGCTGACCTGGTCTTCGGTGGCGGGATGGACGGCTTCAGCATTCATCGGCATGCGAAGGCCCTCGTGAACGGCTGATCGTTTGCTTCTGATCTCATCCTACCGATCCTCAATTCAAATTCGTTTGCCCGGCACCTTGGAGCTATCGGTTAAAGATGTATATGATATACACCTTATTCCAAGGCGCGCAGGTTTTTTTGAGCGCCGTAACCTGCCGTCCGCAGCCCGGCCGATGCGGGCCGCGTCGTCTCTGCCCCACGGCCTGCGTTTAGGAAAATAGCGATGCGGCTTACCACCTACACCGACTACACGCTGCGCGTATTGATACGGCTTGCCGTTCGGCCTCGCGACCTTACAACGATAGCGGAGATCGCAGGCAGTTATGGAATCTCCGAGAACCATCTGACGAAGGTCGTCCACAGGCTCGGGCTCGCCGGCTATATCGAAACCGTGCGCGGCCGGAACGGCGGAATCCGTCTCCTCAAGAAGCCGCGTGAGATCAATGTCGGCGAAATCGTCCGCCGGGCGGAACCGGATTTTGACCTCGTGCCGTGTTTCGCAGAGTCCAGTGCATGCGCAATCGAACCTGCCTGCGTTCTCAAGGACGCCTTGGCCGAGGCGCGCGATGCGTTCCTCGCCGCGCTCGAACGCTACACGCTCGCCGATCTCGTCGCGCCACAACGGAAACTTGCCACGCTGCTTAAGCCTCAGCCGAGGCCGCTATGAGGCAGGCGTCAAGACCCTCGAAGATTAAGCTCAAGCGGGTCTACGAACCTGCCTCCCGGACCGACGGGACGCGTATTCTCGTCGATCGCCTGTGGCCGCGAGGCTTGAGCAAGGAAGACGCTGCGATCGACCATTGGTGCAAGGAGTTGGCGCCCAGCACCGCGCTCCGTCAGTGGTTCGGCCACGAGCCCGAGCGCTGGGAGAAGTTCCGCAAGCGGTATAAAGCGGAACTCGCCCAACAACCGGAAGCGCTCGCGGAACTGCGGGGCTTCGCGCACAAGGGACCGATCACCTTGTTGTTCGCGGCGCGCGATGAACTCCACAATAACGCGCTCGTCATTTACGAACTACTGAGCGCCAAACCGCGCGCAGCCCGCGTGCCTGTTAAGACTTCCGGCAAGACACGGAGAAAAACATGACGGCGGTGAGCGAAGAAGACCGGCTGCACCGTGCGCGCCTGCCTGCGGTGCTGGACTATGCTTTCCGACCGATGTTTCTCGCCGCCGGAAGCTGGGCGGTTATCGCGCTGGCGCTGTGGCTCGCAATGTTCTTCGGCTATGTGCAATTGCCGACGCGGTTCGACCCGCTGGCGTGGCATATCCACGAGATGCTGTTCGGCTTCGTGATGGCGGCAGTGGCCGGCTTCTTGCTGACCGCCATTCCGAACTGGACCGGCCGGCTGCCGGTGCGGGGGCTTCGCCTCGCCGCGCTCGCCGGCCTCTGGCTGCTCGGTCGTCTTGCCTGCCTGGTTTCGGCGGATATGCCCGCGGGACTGGCGGTCCTTGCCGATTTGGCGTTTCCGACCGCGCTCCTCGCCGTTGCCGCCCGCGAAATCATTGCCGGGCGCAACTGGCGCAATCTGCCGATGACAGCACCCCTCGCTCTCTTTATCGTCGCCGATCTGCTGATGCACCTCGAATCGCTCGGCTTCGCCGTGCCCGCCGGGCTCGGCTGGCGCCTCGCCGTCGGCGCGCCTATCGTCCTAATATCCGTCATTGGCGGACGCATTATTCCGAGCTTTACGCGCAACTGGCTGTCGAAGCGCAAAAGCCCGCGACTTCCCGCACCGCCGGACAAACTGGATACCGCAGCGGTCGCCTTGCTTGCGGCCGCGCTCATCGCGTGGGCATTTCTCCCTGAGCATCGCGT
>JANYBR010000143.1 GCA_025360685.1 Pseudomonadota bacterium | reverse complement strand
CTCGGTTGCATTTTAGCTCCATTTCTGCTCTATTTTAGAACTGATATGGAGCCAAACTTGACCGACCTGTCAATAAAGAACGTTCCGGACGAGCAGATTGAAGCGCTTCGCGAGCGCGCCAATCGCAACCATCGTTCCCTGCAAGGTGAACTGCGGGCGATCATCGATTCCGTTGTACCGGCGACGTCGAAGCAGAAAATGACGATTGAGGAACTGTCTGCCTATGTGAAATCGCTGGGCCTGACCAGCGTCGACGAAGCCACAAAGTGGATTCGCGAAGACCGTGACAGATAAAGTCGTCGACGCGGCCGCCATCGCCGCCGTTATGTTTTTCGAACCTCGTCGTGGCGAAGTTGAAATGCTTCTCTCCGGGGCCGATCTCTATGCGCCAGCACTGATCCGATACGAGCTAGCAAACGTCTGCTTGAAAAAAATTCGTCAACGTCCGAGCGAGAGAGCGGCAATTCTGGCAGCGTTCGGCACCCTCGACAGCTTCGGAATTCAGGAAGTCCCGGCTGCGCTCGACCAAGCCATAGAAGTCGCCGAGGGCGCACGCCTATCGCTGTACGACGCAAGCTATCTCTGGCTTGCTCGCAGCATGAACGTCGAACTCGTCACGCTTGACGCACGCCTCGAAAGGGCAGCGTCCAAGGCGTCGCGCGCCTGAAATAAACGCCTCGATAGTCCCTTACTTCAACGTCGCCTCAAACAGTTCGGTCAGCTTACCGAACGTCCTCTCCGCCTGTTTCTCGTCGTAGACCTCGCGGCTGAGAAAGTATCGGAGACGATTGTGCATATCTCAAATCCGGCGGAGCAAAATTAGTATGGCCACGCAAAGCACACCGGAGCCACCGAGCAGTGACAGAATGAGTGATAACCAATATCGAACCGGACTTCTGTTCGAAGCGAAGGTCGTGGTGGAAAAAACATTTCGCAGATCTTTCTTCCAATGAAGATTGTCGGGCTGCGAGCGGGGAACAATCACGCTTTCGGATCGAAGCCCATCAAGAGCTGGCCAGAGCAACCCAAGTCCTATCGCCCCGACGACGAGCGCGCGCAGAATTGTGGATATGGTCACGCGTAGGGCCTCTTTTAGTTGAGCCGGAATTCTTGCCTGACGTCCCTTGCATGTTGATTAAGCCGAGTGAACCGTTCTTACTGAACTGACGCGAAGTACAGCTCAGGCTCGATTTCCAGCCAAAAAGTACGGCGTATCGAATAGATTTCGATATTGGGTTGTTCCCGGACAATGACGAGTCATTATTTGATTGAGACGCTCACGATTGCGAGCCATGCGCGCGTTATGATCGGTTGGATCGCAAATTGCGCACGAACAGAGGCGAAAAAGCGAGACAAAAGCGGCTGGCTCGCCGGCCTCAGTTCAGACTTGCGTCAAACAGTTCAACCAGCTTTGCGAACGCCCGCTCAGCCTGTTTCTCGTTGTAGACGTCGCGGCCCGGAACGCACCAGCCGTGGCGCGCGCCTTCATACGTCTCGCTCTCGGATCTTCCCGGCCACGCCTTGAGCGCGGTTTCCAGCTTGGCGATTGCCTCGGCTGGCATGCCGCGATCTTCGATGGCATGGCCGAAACAAATCCGCGCGGTGATCCTCGGCAGCAGCAGGTGCGGGCTGTCCAGCTGATCGGTGTAGAGACCGCCGCCATGAAACGAGGCGGCTGCCGCAATTTTTTCCGGTGCCGCGCCGGCTATACGAAACGCCATCGAGCCGGTGAAGCAATAGCCGACCACGCCGACTTTGGGACCTTTCACCTGCTTCAGCGTGAGCAGGTAGTCGGCGAACGCCTCGCCGTCCGGTCCCATCTGGTCGTTGGCAAGAAAGCCGCGCAACTCGCCCAGACGCTTCATGGTGCGCTCGTCGCCGAAGGCGGGAGTGAAATCGAGAACCGGCAGTCTGGCGCCGCGATAGAAAACGTTGGGAAGCAGGACGACATAGCCCTGATCGGCCAGGCGTTGCGCCATCTGCCGGAAGGCGCCCCGAATTCCCATGATGTCGGTCAACTGCATCACGGCAGGCCAGGGCCCGTCGCCGTTGGACGGCGTATAGAGAAAAGCCTCGGCCGTGCCTGACGGGGTGCGGATCTCGACCTTCGACTCGCTCATGCGTCGTCCCTGCTATCTTCCTCAGAGTAAAACGCAATCAGCGTTCCGGAAAAAGCCGCCGCGACAACTGTTCGAAAGGTGCCGTACGGCTATGGCAACTCATAGATCACTGCGTTCCAGAAACGCACGCGATGCGACCCGGTTTTGCGAAAACCGCGGCGGCGCAGCTCGCGGCCGATCATGGCGTTGAAGTAGCCGTGCGCGACCAGCGCCGTTTCGCCCTCGTCGCTGGCCCGCTTCATCAAGATGTCGGCGGCCTGCGAGGCGCGCTGCTTTGCGCGGCGATAGTTCTCGATCTCCGGATGATAGCCGGCATGCCACAGAATCCGCGCCACGACCGCCCATTTGGGTACCTTCATGCGCAGCAAGGGGATTTTCGGACTGGCCAGCGGCGCCTCGGCGAACAACGGATCGGCGATCAGTTCAGCGTTGGGCGCGAGCACCTTGGCACTGTCGGTCGAACGCGGCTGGGTGCTGGTGTAGATCGCGCTCAGTTCGCGGACGAGATCCTGTAGTTCGTCGGGCGGCGCGCTCTCGGGATCGAGGCCCGCGGCTTCGTAGTCATCAATGTAGGTTCGAAATCCGCTATGCGAAGTGCGCGGGTTGGAGGCGATGGCCGGACGACCGTGGCGGATGAGCACGATACGCATGGGCGTGGCGGCGCGGGCATGGCGGCGGGCACGGCGCGCCTGCGGCACGACCGGAACAGAGACAGCGGCTATGTCGATATCGGTCGAAATGGCGGCTCCTTGCGGCGGCATGCCGGGACTGTACGATTGCAATCCTGACCTATAATCCAGCATCAAGACAGTAACGGGAAGGGCCACATGGAACAGCGCGACCTCAAAGGCAAGACAGCGATCGTGACAGGGTCGGCCACGGGCATCGGTGCCGCGGTCGCGATTGGACTGGCAAAACGCGGCGCAAATGTGGTCGTCAACTACACGCGCAGCAAGGCCGAGGCGGAAGCCACCGCCGAAGCGGTGACAAAGTCCGGCGCCGACATGCGGCTTGTCCAGGCCGACGTGGCCAAAGACGAAGACTGCCGCAAGCTCGCGCGGGCCGCGCAGGAGGCTTGGGGACGCATCGACATCCTGATCAACAATGCCGGCACCACGAAGTTCGTGACCAATCACGCCGACCTCGACTCGCTGAGCGCCGAGGACTTCACCCGCATCTACTCGGTCAATGTCATCGGCCCGTTCCAGATGATCCGGGCCTGCATCGAAGGTCTGCGAGCGAACAAGGACGGTTCGGTGGTGAACGTGTCCTCGATCGCAGGGATCGCCGGCATCGGCTCGTCAGTCGCCTACGCGGCTTCCAAGGGCGCACTCAACACGATGACGTATTCCCTGGCACGCGCGCTGGCGCCGGACGTGCGGATCAATGCGGTGTGTCCGGGCTATGTCGACACGCCCTGGTTCGTAAAGCAGTTCGGAACGGAAATGGCCGGGCGCATCGCGGAAGGCGAAGGCAAGCGCGCGCTCCTGCAACGCACCGCCGATGGCGAGGAGATCGCCAAGACCGTGATGTTCTTTGCCGGACCAGAGTCGCGCAACATCACCGGCGAGACCTTGTTGAGCGACGGCGGAATGCACCTGTCGATGGCCGGGGCGAGGCGCTGATCGGCTGAAAATAGTCGCGAGCCGAGGCCGACTCGCACCCTCCTTCGCCTGAACCGACCGCGCCCATTTGGGCAGCGATCTGCCCAAACCGAAGGCATTCGGTGTTGCATCGCAACAACTGCGGCAAAAATCCCGGGCTTAAGTATAGGAAGGCCACGGATAGAGCCCATTTGCGTATTGAATTTATAGATCGTTTTCCCAAAAGTCGGGCTGGAGCAATCGGTTGTTTCGCAACTGCGAGATGCAGACAGAGAAGGGCAAAAACATGAAGATTTTTGGACTCAAAGCGGGTTTGGCGGCTGCAACGTTTGCCGGCGCACTTTGCGCTTCCGGACCAGCCAACGCGGACGCACTGCCGACACCGGCGATGGCCGGTCCGCTGGCCGCGAACGCGAGCCCCTACAGCCTCGACCTGCCCGACTGGCTCGGCGATGCCGGCGGCAAGATCTATGTCGGCGGTGCCGTCACCGGCCTTGCCTTCTGGCAGAGCAATCCTCAACTCGATGCCTTGGGTGACAATGCATCGTTGATCGATTTGGACAACGGTCAGGTCTTCATTCAGAAGACGGATGGCTGGTTGCAATTTTTCGCTCAGGTCGGTGCCTATTCCTTCCCGACCGTCGGAACGGCATACACCAAATCCACTGCTACGGAGCCGGCTAGCTTCGGTTATGTGCCGGTCGCCTATCTGAAGCTCCAGGGTCAGGGCGATATGAGTGCGTGGTCGCTCGAAGGCGGCAAGCTCCCGACCCTCATCGGCGATGAGTATCCTTTCACCTACCAGAACATGAACATCGAACGAGGCCTGCTCTGGAACGTCGAACCCGTCGTGAGCCGCGGCGTGCAATTGAACTACTCGAACGGACCGCTCAACGCCTCGCTGTCGTGGAATGACGGTTTCTACGGCAACAACTTCAACTGGCTGTCCGGCCTGATTTCTTACGGGTTCAACAGCGGAGCCGACGTTCTGGCGTTCTCTGCTGGTGGCAATCTCGGCGGCCACAATGGTTCGTTGCTCAACCAGGGCAATGTGTTCGATCTGATCTATACGCACATTTCCGGTCCTTGGGTCATCAGCCCGTATGTTCAATACATCACGACGCCGGCCGTGCCTGGTGCGATCAGCTCGGAAGTGTGGGGCGGCGCTCTGCTGGTGACATATTCGTTCGATGACAACTGGAAGCTCGCAGGCCGGGCCGAATATGAATCCTCGAACGGATTGGGCGTCTTAAATGCGCCCGACATCCTGGGCTACGGGCCTGGCAGCAACGCCTGGTCGTTCACGCTCACGCCCACCTATCAGTGGAAACAGTTCTTTGGCCGCCTCGATGTCAGCTATGTTTCTGTTGGCAGCGGATCAACCGAATTGTTCGGCGCAACCGACACGAACACCAACCAGGTGCGCCTGATGTTCGAGACCGGCATCCTGCTCTGATACACATTGTCTCCTGGCCACGAGCCCGCGGATTGCGAAATCCGCGGGCTTTTTCTTGCCCGCCCCGATCCGCCATGAAACGCTGGCCCAAATTTGCCGGAGCAGCGCATGACGTCATTTCCCAAGGGTTTCATCTGGGGCACGGCAACCGCCGCCCACCAGGTCGAGGGTGGCAACACGGCGTCGGATTTCTGGCCGCTCGAGATGGCGCCGAACAGCATCTTCGCCGAGCCGTCAGGCGATGCCTGCGACCACTATCACCTCTATGACCGGGATATAGCGCTTCTGCAGCAGCTCGGCTTCGGCGCCTATCGCTTTTCGATCGAATGGGCGCGCATCCAGCCGGAGGAGAAGTTTTTTTCGCAGGCGGCGCTCGATCACTACCGCCGGGTGCTAGGCACCTGCCTCACGCACGGGATCATCCCGATGGTCACCTTCCACCATTTCACCTCGCCGCTCTGGTTCACGCGCGACGGCGGCTGGGAAGACAAGTCAGCGGTCGACCGTTTCGCGCGCTATTGCGAGCGGGCCGGAAAGGCGCTCGGCGATCTGATCGCTTACGTGTGCACGATCAACGAGGCCAACCTGCCCTTGATGTTCACGCGCTATACGGAACTGGCGCGGCCGTGGCGCCGCTCCAGGCGCATCAGCGAAGTCGCAAGGAGCATCGGCGCCGATCCGGAGCGCTTCGCGCCGTTCCTGTTCGGCAATGCGAACCTGGCCGCACCCAACCTGATTGCGGCCCACAAGAAGGGTGCCGTGGCGATCAAGGCCACCGGCTGCACGGCGCCGGTCGGCATCACTCTGGCCACCCAGGATTTTCATGCCGAACCGGGCGGCGAGGCGATGGCCAAACAGCTGGACCATCACATCAACGGCCAATTCTTCGAGGCGATGCGGGGCGACGATTTCGTCGGCGTTCAGACCTACTCGCGCACGCGGGTCGGCGCGCGCGGCCCGCTGCCTGCGGCCGAGGGCGCCGAGACCACGCAGATGGGCTACGAGTTCTATCCTGAGGGATTGGAAGCGACGATCCGCAATGCGGCGAAGGTCAGCGGCTGTCCGATCATCGTCACCGAGAACGGCATTGGGACCGAAGATGATGCGCGCCGCATCGCTTACACCGAACGCGCGCTCAAAGGCGTGCTGCGCTGTATTGCCGACGGCATCGACGTGCGCGGCTACATTCACTGGTCGATGATGGACAATTACGAGTGGCGCGAAGGCTATCGGCCGAGGTTCGGATTGATCGAAGTCGACCGCACGACGCAGCAGCGCAAACCCAAACCGTCAGCCTACTGGCTTGGCGAAGTGGCCAAACACAACGCGCTCTGAGTGACCGGAGGAAAAATTAGAACTTGAAAGTGTTGGCGCTGTGCGGCTTTACGCAGTTGATCGACGGCGCCAAACGATGGAAACTAAATCGCCGAATTGCGATAACCCGCCGACACCGCGCCGCTCGGACGCCGCAACACAGTTCCTTGCGGCGGGAACAGACGAGCGATCGATTGCACCTTTAGGAGTTTCGAATTGGGCAAGGAGAAGGATATTGCCGCGTGGCTTGGCGATCTCGGCCTTGCGCAATATGTGTCGCGTTTCGTCCAAAATGACATCGATGTTTCACTGCTGCCGAGTTTGACCGATCAGGATCTCAAGGATCTGGGCATTGCTTCGGTTGGTCACCGGCGCCGCATCCTGGTGGCAATCGCCGCGCGCGATGGCGCGGCGCAGGGCGCCAGGCCGGCGCAGCCCGCGGTCGAGCCGATGCCGGCCGAAACCGCCGAGCGCCGGCAGCTCTCGATCATGTTCTGCGATCTCGTCGACTCGACCATGCTTTCCTCCCGGCTCGATCCGGAGGATATGCGCGAGGTGATCGGTGCCTACCAGGCGGCGTGCTCGCGCATCATTCAAAGCTATGGCGGCGCGATCGGTAAATTCATGGGCGATGGAGTCCTGGCCTATTTCGGATTTCCGATCGCCTACGAGCACGATGCCGAACGGGCGGCGCGCGCCGCGCTGGAAATCGTCGTCGCGGTCGAGCGCCTAAGCACTCGGGCAAATGCCAAGCTGAAGGCGCGGGTCGGCATCGCAACGGGCCTCGTCGTAATCGGCGATCTGATCGGCGAAGGTTCCGCGCAAGAGCAGGCTGTTGTCGGCGACGCGCCCAATCTTGCGGCCAGGCTTCAATCATTGGCCGATCCTGGTTGCATCGTCGTCTCGGAGGCGACCCGGCGCCTGATCGGTGACCTGTTCCACGTTCGCAGCCTTGGCCGGCATAGCCTGAAGGGTTTCTCAGATCCGGTCGAGGCGTGGGGCGTGGAGGGATTCCGCAACACAGACAGCCGCTTCGAAGCGGCGCACTCCCAACAGCTCACCGGTTTCATCGGCCGCGAGAAGGAAAGCGCGCTCCTCGTCGAGCGCCTGAAAACTGCCTGGCGCGGCGAGGGCCAGATCGTGCTGATATCCGGCGAAGCCGGGATCGGCAAGTCGCGCTTCGCGGCGTGGCTCAGCGAATGGTCGGCCAACGAGCAGCATACGCGCTTGCGCTATCAGTGCTCACCCTATCACCGCGACAGCTCGCTCTACCCTTTCATTCAGCAGCTCGAGCGCGCTGCCGACATAAAGGCCGACGATCCGGCCGATACCAAGCTGACAAAGCTCGAAGCCGTGCTCGAGTTTTCGTCAGCGCGGGCGAAGGAAATCGCACCATTGTTCGCGGCGCTTCTGTCCATCCCCGTCGGATCGCGTTATCCGTCGCTCAGCTTGAGTTCGACGCAACAGCGCCGCCGAACGCTCGAAGCGCTGCTGGAACAGCTGCAGGGCCTGACACAGCGCGGACGGGTTCTGATGTTGTTCGAGGACGCCCACTGGGCGGACGCCACATCGCTCGAGCTGATCGACCTGGCGATCGAGCGGCTTCGGCAACTGCCTGTTCTGTTGCTCATCACATTCCGTCCGGAATTCGAGCCACCGTGGGAGGGCTTGCAGAACGTCACGCGCATCGCGCTCGACAAACTCGACCAGGGCCAGGTCGAGGCGCTTGCCGGGCAGATGACCGGAGGCCGCAAGCTGCCGGCCGAAGTGATAAAATTGATCGTGGCCAAGACCGACGGCGTGCCGCTGTTCGTCGAGGAGTTGACCAAGACGATTCAAGAATCGGGGCTGCTGATCTCCGATGGCGAGCGCTACCGGCTCAATGGACCATTGCCGCCGCTCGCGATCCCTTCGACCTTGCAAGACTCGCTCATGGCGCGCCTCGACCGCCTGTCTCCGCTCAAGGAAATCGTGCAGACGGGCGCGGCGATCGGGCGCGAGTTCTCATACGCCTTGCTGCAGGCAGCGACCGGCAAGAACCAGCCGGACCTCGTCGCCGCATTGGCGGAGCTCGAGGAAGCCGGCCTTCTATTCCACACCGGAGGGCCTCCCGACGCGCGCTATATTTTCAAGCACGCCCTGGTTCAGGACGCTGCCTATGAGAGCTTGCTCAAGAGCCGCCGGCAGGTCATTCATCTGCGCATCGCCGAAGTGTTGCGCGACCGGTTTGTCAACGTCATCGCCGCCGAGCCCGAGGTCCTGGCACATCACTTCACGCAAGCCGGCGCGAGCGTTGCGGCGGTCGAGTGGTGGAGCAAAGCCGGAGACCTTGCGTTCCGGCGCGCCGCGTTCGCCGAGGCGGCGTCACATTTGCGCAAAGCGGTCGACATTGCCGATCAAGCCAATAGCGACGCGAACGCCATGATGCCGATCGCGGCGCGGCTCAAGATGCAAATCGCCCTGGGACAAGCCCTGGTGCACTGTGCGGGCTGGACCGCGCCGCAGACGACCGCCGCGTTCGCGCGTGCCCGCGAGATTGCCACGGCCATCGAGGATCCGGCAGAGCGGATGAAGGTCTATTACGGACTCTGGGGCGGCAGCTATGTCAGCGGCGAACTTGCCGGGATGCGAGAAACAGCGGAAGCATTTCTGAACGATGTGAAGCGGCGGCCAGGTTCGCCGGAGGAATGCGTCGCCTATCGATTGATGGGCGCCACCTGTTGGTTCTGCGGTGACTATGACGGTGCCCGCAGCCATCACGCGCAGGCCGTCAGGAGTTATGACGAAAACATAAAATTCGCAGGCGACCTCGTCTTCGGGCACGATGACGGTGTCGCGACACGAGGCTTCTCGGCCTTGGCATTGTGGCCGCTTGGCGACGTGGACGGCGCGCGCCGCCTGATCGATGAAGCGCTCGCCATGGCCACGCGCACCGGTCACGTTCCGACGGTGGCCTGGGCGCAATTTCACGCCTGTCTGTTCGAAATCATTCGCGGCGACGCCATGCGCAGCCTGCCATACGCCGACAAGCTGTTCGAACTGTGCGGCGAATTCGCACTGGGAATTTGGATGGAGGCCAGCGTCTTTCTGAAAGGCTGGTCGCAATGGCTCGGTGGCGAACAAGCCGCCGGCCTCGCTGCCATGCGCCAGGGGCTGGCTTTGATTCACGAACGCCGAATTGGCGTCTACATGCCGTTTTTCGGAATGCTCCTGGGACGCGCGGAGTCGCAGACATCGGGAACGGCGGCAGGATTGGCGGCTATCGACGATACGCTCGCCGAATGCCAACGCGCGGGCCAGCACTGGCTCGATGCCGAACTTCTCCGCCTGAGGGCGGAGCTCTTGCTGAAGCTCGATGTTCCCGATCCGCGCGGCGCGGAAGCTGCGCTCCGCAGCGCCGTCGCGATCGCCGAACGCCAAGGCACAAGAAGCTTCGCGCTGCGCGCGACAGTGCGACTGGCGCACCTGCTGCGCGAACTTGGTGAGACAGGTGAAGCGGCGGTTTCGCTGGAGCGCGCCTTGATGGAATTCAAGCCGACGCCGGAGTTCCCCGATGTCGCGCAGGCGCAATCGCTGCTTCGGGAACTAGCCTTAGACAATTGATTGTGGACGCTGGCGGCAGCCGAAGCGCGCCGCCGGCGTACTGGTCCCGAATCTCTCGGCCAGTCTCAGTTTTTGGTTCTGGGAGAAAACGATGGTCGGAGAGAGAGGATTTGAACCTCCGGCCCCCACGTCCCGAACGTGGTGCTCTACCAGGCTGAGCTACTCTCCGAAATTCACGGGAGGCGCCCTTATATAGAGCGGCTTTCGGAGCCGCAATACGCCGTTTCGGCCGGGAAATCTGGCAAAAACAACGCGTTGAAAGGCGCCAGCCGTGGCCCTATGGTCCGGCGCCTTCGCCAAGCTCTTGGCGGGCCATTTGCGTACTGGGGCGTCGCCAAGCGGTAAGGCACCGGATTTTGATTCCGGCATTCGCAGGTTCGATCCCTGCCGCCCCAGCCAACCAACGCTGCTTCGCAGCTTCGGTTGGCTCACGCCTTACAAGATTCTGGAAACTGCGAAGCAGCGTAGGCTGTCCTCCGAAGCTCCCTCAGAGCGAAGGAGGACCGGCGAAGGCACAGGATTGAAGATGCACTACGTTTACCCATTGCGCAGCAAGAACGACCCAGACCAACGATATGTGGGATTCACTTCCGATCTGAAAAAATGATTCAAGTCGCACAACGACGGCGCTTCAATACACACGAGAAAGTATAGACCGTGGCGGCTCATGGCATACTTCGCGTTTGACCGCGAACGAAGGGCGCGTAAGTTCGGACACCATTTGAAATCAGGCTCCGGAAAGGCATTCGCGAACAAAGGGCTTTGGTGACATCCGGCTCTGCGCGTGCCGCTCTTTACCCGGCTCGAAACCGGATCGGTCGTCCCGGGGCGGTCGACTCCACCACCCTCATGATGCTTTCGGCGTCGAAGCCGAAATGGCGATAGAGGTCGGCGATGGTTCCGGTCTGGCCGAAATTATCGACGCCTAGACTCTCGACGCGATGTCCCGCGACGCCGCCGAGCCAGCTTAGCGTCGCCGGGTGCCCGTCGATGATCGTGACGATCACGGCATCGCGCGGAACCGGCGCCAGCAGCCGGTCGACCTGCGAAGGATGCGCGAGCCGGCCGTCATGGCGATGATGCTGGGCGCGCCGCCACTCGGAGTAGAGCCGGTCGGCCGACGTGATCGCCAGCACGCCCACGCCGCTGCGATCCTCCGCCATCAATCCGGCTGCCGTGATGGCTTCGGCACTCACCGTGCCCTGATAGGCGAGCACCACGCGCGTGCTCGCGCCCGGCGGCAACAGCCAGTATCCGCCGGCGATGATATCGCGGCTCAACTCGGGCGTCAGGGTCCGACCAAGCTGATCGAGGGCGCGCGTCGAGAGCCGCAGATACACCGAGCCGCCGTCCTCGGCCTGGATATGTTCGAACGCCCAACGCAGGATCACGGCAAGCTCGTCGGCATAGGCCGGCTCGTATGCGGTGAGCCCCGGCTGCGACATGCCGATCAGCGGCGAGCCGATCGACTGGTGTGCTCCCCCTTCGGGCGCCAGCGCAACCCCGCTCGGCGTGGCCACCAGAATAAAGCGTGCATCCTGGTAACAGGCGTAGTTCAGCGCATCGAGACCGCGCGCGATGAACGTATCGTAGAGCGTGCCGATCGGCAGCAGGCGCGTGCCGAACAGGCTGTGCGACAGGCCCATCGCGCCCAGCAGCAGAAACAGGTTCATCTCGGCGATGCCGAGCTCCATGTGCTGGCCCGTGGCGCTGAGTTCCCAGCGCTGTGCCGAGGCGATGCGCTGCTCGCGGAACATGTCGGCCAGCGCATCGCGGCCGAAGATGCCGCGCCGGTTCACCCAGGCGCCAAGGTTGGTGGAGACGGTGACGTCCGGCGAGGTGGTGACGATGTGCGCGGCAAGTTCGGACTGCTCGCGGCCGATGTCGTTGAGGATGTTGCCGAACGCCGACTGGGTCGAGATCGTCTTTTGCTGAGGTATGGGCAGGGCTTGCGCTACCTCGATGCGCGGTGCCGAAAGCCGCCGCTCGCCGGGCTGCGCGAACGGCACGGAATCGAGGAAAGACTGAAGCTCTTCCGGAGCGATGTCGAGACCTTCGAACGGCTCCCACTCGGCGCCCTTGGCAATGTTCATCGCGGCGCGCAGTCCGGCCATCTGCGCCTCGTTCATCAGGCTGGCATGATTGTCTTTATGGCCCGCGAGCGGCAGGCCGAAGCCCTTCACCGTGTAGCAGAGAAAACAGACGGGCCGGTCGT
>JANYBR010000135.1 GCA_025360685.1 Pseudomonadota bacterium | reverse complement strand
CCATTCTGGTGGGTGACGGCGTTCTGCGCGTCCAAGGCTCGGAATTGCCCTGTGTGCTGGCATCGCAAACCATGTGCCAGTCTTGCGCGCGCCGTAAACCTTTTAACCTATTGAATAGATTGATATTTATTGGACTGATGTGGGCTGGCCGTTAGGCACATTTTGCCGCTGGGCAATAATGAAAAGGCCGGCATCTCGCGATGCCGGCCTGGATGCTTCGAGAATCTGAACAGCTCAGGCGTTGCCCTGAAGGCCCTGCATGATCGTGCGGTTGACCTCGATCAGGGGATCGAGGGAAGCGCCTTCGCGCGTCACCTGCTTTGAGTATTTCGTAACCCACAGGGACAGCGATACAATCTTCGCACGGACGTCGTGCGTGAGAGAATTGCGGTCGTCCATGCAATCGGCGGCGAGCGTCCGCCAGAGCGTGCGGTTCCAGTCGACGGCTTCGGCCAGCGGACCGCCATGAATGCCGGTCTTCTGGGCGTTGATGAGCGCGCCGGTTACCTGGCCGAACAACCGGTATTCCGTGGCACGCGGATCTTCAGTAACCCGCTGCGTGTCTTGGTAGGCTTTCAGGGTCATAGTTCAACCGTTCCTGCTCAAAGTCGAAAAGTTTCCGGCACGACATCAATGCTTTGTAGTAGGCACCCGCCATCACATCGCGGCTGATTTCGATACAGGTCGCCAGGGTCTGCCTGTGCTGAACCGCGCCCATGAACTCGGTCATGCGCAGCGCAAAATCGTTGTAGTATTGCTCGCTGCCCTCGGCATCGAGGTACATCATCATAATCGGCAGGTAGATGCGGCGCGAAGGCGTGTTCGCCTCGCTCGGCTGCATGATGTCCTTCTCGCGCAACACACAGGCCTTGTTCTGGATGACCAGGCTGATGCGCTTGTCACCGTTCGTCAGGACGGCGCCGTTGAGTACGAATTTCTCGCCGGGTTTCAGCGAAAGTTTCAGAGGCATCGTGCGTTTCTCCAGGGGGCCATGAGGCGGCACGTGTGTTCGACGGACCCAGACTAAACCGATCTGGGTTAACAAATGCCTTGCAGTTTGGTGTGCGGTATTCACGCATGGTTAAGCATAGCCAAGCTCTTATGACCGCCACACAGCATGGGAATTTCCAGCATGGCGCAGCCTCAGCCACTACCGTCACTAGACTCGCTTGTCGGAATCGACGCGAAAATGGCGGCCCTCGCCAAGCTTGAATCCCTGCAGGAAGAAGTGGATGCAGCGCTTGCGCGGCGCAAATCCAACGGAATATTGCGGCGGGGCATCGGCGCCTGGCGGCGTGGCGACATCGCGCGGGCGGGCCAGCTGGCGCTGGAAGCAACTGACGCCGACGAAACCAATTCCAAAGCCTTCCACATGCTCGGCATGGCGCTCGAGCGCATGGGCCATATCCACAAAGCGCTAGTGACCTATGAGCGTGCCTTTCGCCTCGATCCCAATGATCAGGAATTGTTGATCAATCTCGGCCTCATCGCCTGGAATCTCAAACAGATCGACGGCGCAGCAAAGATGTTCAGCCTGTATATCGGTTCATGTCCCGACAGCCCGCTCGGCTACAACAATCTGGGCAGCATTCAAAGCGACATGGGTTCTCCGGAAACGGCCATCGAGACGTTGCGTGCCGCGATCTACAGAATGCCAAGCGAAGCAATTCTTTGGAACTCGCTCGCCACTGTTCTGGCAGAAGATGGAAGGGTTGAGGAGAGCCTGGTCTTCTACAACGAAGCTGTCCGACTCGAACCCGAATTCGCCAGGCTGCATCACAATCTCGGTTACGCCTATTCGCATCTTGGCATGCTTGGCGACGCGCTCGCTGCCTACGACAAGGCGCTGGCGAACGGCGTCGATCCCTCCGAGCGGCTCGAAACCACGCATTCGCGTGCGATCTGCCTGATCGGCATGGGCACGCTGGAGCAAGGATTCGCCGAATTCGAATCGCGCAACAATCCGCGCTTCCGCGCCTACCTCAACCACATGATCAAGGCGCCTCAATGGAAGGGCGAAGACCTGACAGGAAAGCGCATTGCGGCGATCGGCGAGCAAGGTCTCGGCGACGAGTTCATGTTCGCCAATATCCTGCCCGATCTGCAGCGCGCCGTCGGCGATAGCGGCAAGCTATACATCGCCGTCGATCCTCGTCTGGTGACTCTGTTTCAGCGCTCCTATCCCAAGGCCGAAGTCGGCACCTATGACGATCGTACCTTGATCGATCCGGACGGGAACAAGCCGCTGCGTTTCGTCAAGTTCGTGACGGACAAGGCTGAGCCCGACTACTGGGTCCCGATGGGGTCGGCCCTGCAATACTACCGCAAGTCCGTAGCCGCATTTCCACACGAGGCATTTCTCACCGCCGATGCGCAGCGCGTCGAGACGTTCCGCACGGCACTGCGCGCCAAGGGCACCGGCCTGATCGTCGGAATCTGTTGGCGCTCCATGATGCTCGGTGCCAAGCGTGCGAAATATTATAGTGCGCTCGACCGATGGGAACCGATCCTGAGAACGCCCGGAGTTACCTTCGTCAATCTCCAGTATGGCGATGGCGCCGCCGACATTGCGCGCGTCAAGGAGCGCTTTGGGATCGACATACATGACATGGGTATCGACTTGAAGAACGACATTGACGGCGCGGCCGCGCTGTCATCGGCACTGGACCTTGTGATTTCGGCGCCGACTGCGGCAGCGGCAAACGCCGGAGCCGCTGGAACGGAAGTCTGGTTCGTCACGGCGGGCCGGACGTGGCCCCAATTGGGCACGGACGAATATCCCTGGTATCGCAAGAGCCATGTCTACAGTCCGAAAAAGTTCGGCGATTGGAACGAACTGATGCCCCAAGTCGCAGACGACCTTTTCGCGTTTGCCCGCCGGCACAACAAATAGAATACGCCCACCCGCATTGCTGCTGCTGGTGAAAGAGTGTTCCGACAGCGAAGCGGCGGGCCGTGGCGCACTCCTCGGCTGCGCCTAGCGCGTAGTACTGGCAGGCAGGGCCGGCCGGCACGCGTCACTGGGTGCCGATCCGGACCGCCGGCGTCATCCCAGCGCGCCAGCGTGTGTTGCTGCATTGCAAGTCGTCAAATTTACGAACGACGGCGTCAAGCGCGTGGGCTCAAGACAGGGCCGATTTCAGGGAGGTGAGAGGAATTTCCGCACATCGGCAGCGGACTGATCGGCCACCTCCTCCATCGGGATATGCCCGGTGGCCGGATAGATGATCAGTTTCGAGCCTGGGACAGCAACATTCCACATATGGGCCGCCGCAACCGGAATGAGATGGTCCTGCTCGCCCCAGAGGATCAGCAGCGGCATCTTCAATGCACGAACATGATCCTTCACATAGTTGAAGTCGTCTCCGATCTGGTTGAAGCGCTCGAACGTCGCGGCGCGCGATCCTTCAAGCAGAGCCATGTCCGAATAGAGATCGACCATCTGATCGGTCAACACGGCCTTGCGGACAATCGCCTTGTCGAGACCCTCGCGCGCCAATGGCTTCGGATCCAGCTTGGCTAATACTGGCTGCAGCCAGGGCATGCGCAGGAGCTTGAAAGCCAACGGTATCCGGTCGCCCATCTTTGCCGGCATGCCGCCGGCATCGACCAGGATGAGCGCGGTCACGCGTTCGGGATACGTTTCAGCGAAGCGCGCTGCCACGCCGCCGCCCATGGAATTGCCGGCGAGCGCGAATTTCCGCAGGCCGATCTTGTCGGCGAATTCCGCGACGAAGATCGCCATGCCCTTGTTGGAATAGTCATGGTTCGGCACGGCGCCGGTAAGGCCATGGCCGGGTAGGTCTAGCGATACCACGCGGAATTTATCGGACAGCGTCTTCGACCACGGTTCCCAGGTGAAAAGCGATGCATTCGAGCCATGCAGCAGCACGAGCGTCGGCGCATCGGCCGCACCGCGAATGCGGTAGTGGACCCGTGCGCCATCGGGCAAGGAGACAAACTGCGACGGCGCCGTTGCGTATTTCGCTTCCAAAACTGCGCGCGGAACGTCGGGCTTGCTGAACTCGACATAGCCGACGCCGAGCAACGCCGCGATGACAGCAAGTACGATCAATAACCAGCGCATGGCGCTCCCCCTAGAAATCCACCCCACCTGGACCGGGATCATCGGGCGGACGGGGCAAAGTGACAAGACCCGCTCTGTTCTTGGGAGGTTTTACCGCGTCTGGCGTGCTATGTCGCTGCGGCCACGCCCGCACCGGCACCAGTGGAGCTCTGACCTCCTGGGCATCCGCGCCGGGGGTCACCGCGGCAAACCAGGTCAGGCGGTCGAAACTTCCGCAGGCGTGACAAACCGGCCACCACTCTGCTTGCGTCGCGCCGCAACTGCTGCACCGCCACTCGGCATCGCGCGAGGCGCGTGCCGCGCGCGACAGCCAGACATGCGCCGCAGTCGCGTCCGCATTTTCGCCTTCCTCGATCTCAGCCATGAGGGCGCACACCCGCGCGCTGGCCGACTCATGCGCCACCGGCGCAAGCAGGCGCCGTGCCTCCGACCAATTCTTCAGCTGAACCGCTTCCTCGGCCTCGAGTACCCGGCTTTCGAAGTGATCGCGATTGAGGTGCGCCAGACCGGCAAGCCGCTTTGCGCGTTGCTCGTAGGATTCGTCGGGCTTGATCGATGCGTAGACTTCGGCGAGATCAGGATGAGGCGACTGCGCCCAGCAGGCTTCGACCACTCCTTGCGCGCGCCAGGTCTTACCCGCTGCCGCGAGCCTGCGTGCCGCAAGAACCGCGGCAGGTGCGAGTCCGGGCGCCAGCGCGAGAGCGTTTTCCGCCAGTTCCATCGCCTTGTCGCTTTTGCCATGCCGGTCGGCATCGAGTGCCTCGGCGGTGAGAAGGACCGCACGTCGCCGACGCACGACATCCTTGTCCAGCAGTTTGGCGTTGGCCGCTGCCTCCAGAACAGCTCGCGCCTCCGCCCACTCGCCGCGTCCAGCCCGCAGATCGAACATTGCTTCTGCGGCCCAGGGTGCGCGAGGCTTGAGAGCATGGGCGCGCGAGGCCAGAACAAGCGCCTGGTCATGCTGGTTCTCGCGTGCGGCCAGTGAGAAGAGGCCGCGCAAGCCAAGCAATTCCGTGTCTTCGTGCGCTAGCATTGCACGGTAGGCATGGCGCTGGGCGTTGCCATCGCCGTCAAGCGCGGCGGTTTGCGCGTGCAGGAGAAGGGCGAGCGGGTGCGATCCCAATATGCCGCGCGCGCGATCCGAATGATGTCGGGCCTCCAGCACATCTCCGGAAGCGACCGCAATCAGCCCACGCGACAAGGCATCGTTGCCGCGACGCAGCCGACGCGCATTGAACCACGCGCCGATCGAACCGGGACTAGTGATCAGCGTCGTGATCAAGCGGGCGAGAACGATCACCACGATGGTGAAGAGGACGGCCAGACCGATCGCGACCGGCGCGCTCATGTGTACTTCGTACGAGTCCAAGGTGAAGACAAGTTCGCCCTGGCGGTCAGCAATCCACGCGATGATTGCGGCCACCGCTCCGGCACCCAACAAGATGCTCAATAGCCGGATCATTGCGGCGCCAGAAGCTTCGTCATGCGATCGGCCAGGACAGACGTATCGCGCTCGATAGCGAGGCGTGCCTGTGCGTCGTTCAGCCAGGGCTGTACTGAAGCGCGCGCGTTTCCCTTGAGCGATTTCAGCTCCGCGATCGCGCTCGCAAGATCGCCTCGATTCAGTCGAGCTCCGGCGCGGGCGAGAATGCTTTCACTATCGCTTCCTCTGGCGACACCGATGCGGCGCACGACAATGAGATTTCCCATGTTGCTCCAGAGTCTGCCCAGCCAGCTTTCGGCGTGCCCGCTGCTTTCGGCGGCAAGCGCCAGAGTTGCCACATCGGGAAAGCGAGCGATCAGCTCGGCGCGTGCTGGCGCACCTTTTTTCGAAATCGGCGCAAGCTCGGCTGTCTCTGCCGCATCGGACATCAGGGCGTGTAACGTTTGCAATTCCACTACGAACGGTCCGCTGCCGCCGCTGGCGCGCACCAGATTGGCCAGAGCAAGTTCGGCTGCCGCGTGGCGCATCGTTACGGCAGGGTCGGTGCGCTCAAGTTTCGCAACACGCGCGTCCAAGACGGACTGCGCCGTTGTCATCGCTGCCACGCGTTGAGGCAGATCGGAACTCGACGCATTGCGTTCGAGCGCGGTGATTCTGAAATCGAAATCGGCACGCAAGGCAGCGAGCTGCTTGCCCAGATCATCAAGACGCGCCGCCGCCTGGGGATCGGGCGCGTTTTCGAGTTTCCCGACCCGCACGGACAGTGCGGCGAGATCGATCTGAGCCCGTCGCAATGACGACCTGATCGCCAGCGTATCGCCAGCTCCTCCTTTCTCCAGCGTCGTCAGCCTGGCTTCATCAGACGCAAACCGAGCGCGCAAAGAGGCAACATCATCCTGATTTGCCGTGGAAACCGGCAAACCCGGCGTGGATTGCTTTGTCTCCAGGACGAAAATGAATGCGATGACAAAAACGATGACGGTGCCAAGAAATAGTGCCGCGAGACCTATCCCTGCGAGTCGTGACTGCGCGTGCATGACTTGCCCGGGAGGCGGTTGCGACTGAGGCGCGGTAGAATCAGGGTTGGACATGGCGCAAATTATGACGCGGCGCGCGTTCTCAACCAAGGCAGTCCACTAGAGACGCCTGATTGGGCCGTTCGGCGATGCGGGTTTCACGCAAAACCAATGGCGCCAACGCGGCGGCGGTTGCTTCGCTGATGCACACGCCGATCAAGCCGGATGCGGCGACTGCGAGGCCCGCCCTATTGACACAGTTGGCAAATGTCCGGGCGCCGCGCGGCGAAAAGACGAGGACGGCATCGAGCAATCCGCCCGCCAGCACATCGCGCGCTACGGCCGGCAGTTCGGCGACGGCTTCAACTTCGTACAGATATGCGGTGCGGACGGTGAAGCCCGAGGCATGCAGCATCTTGGCCAGCCTGCCCTCGCCATCCGCGCCCGAAGCATGCAGCAGAGGACCGTTCTTGGCCGACACCCAGTTTGGGACCGCCTTTGCAAGTGCGGCCGCATCACCGTCGGCACTCTTGATGGATGCGAAACCCGCATCTCGAGCCGCCTTGGCAGTTTGCGGACCAACTGCGAAAAGAGGCAGATCGCGGCGCTCAGTGCGATGCGACAGCGCGCGCACTCCGTTGGCGCTGGTTGCGAGAATTGCCTGGATGCCGGCGAGTTCAATTTGCGAACCGTCATGGAAATGCACTGAGAGCAACGGTGCGACGATCGCCGCATGCCCGCGAGCCTTCAGCAGCGCCTCAGTCTCGCCCGCATCGGTCATCGTTCGCGTGACCAGAACCCGCATCAGAGCGTGAGCCATTTCGCGACACGCGGCTTGAGTGCCAGTCCGGCATCGCGTCCGGCTTTTTCCGCAGCCGCGACCGCGCTGTTCCCCAGCGGTATCGCAAAACTGGCTGAAGCAGCGTCGCTACCGTCCGGCGCCAGTACTTCGCCGAGGAAGCTAAGGCTGTCGCCATTGACTGTGGCGAGCCCGGCAATCGGCGTGCGACAAGAGCCGTCAAGCGCACTCTGGAACGCACGTTCGCACGCCAGAGCGATCTCGCTGGGTTGGTGATTGAGAAATTTGAGCTTGTCGCGCGCATCTGCGTCGCTGTCACGTACTTCGATGCCAATCACGCCCTGCCCCAGAGACGGAAGCCAGACATTGGGGTCGAGCACCGTCGTGGCGCGCGCCTGAAGACCCAGGCGCTTGAGACCCGCATAGGCGAGCAATATCGCATCCATCTCGCCTTCGTCGAGCTTGCGGATGCGCGTGTCGACATTGCCGCGCAACAGCACGATGTCGAGATTGGGGCGCGACCGCGCGACCTGCGCGTGACGGCGCACCGAACTGGTTCCGACCTTCGCCCCCTGTGGCAGCTGGGCCAGTGTCGTGGCTTTGTGGGAGAGAAACGCTTCACTCGGATCCTCGCGCGGTAGGAATGCAGTGAGCGTGAGCCCAGCCGGAAGGCCGGTCGGAACATCCTTCATCGAATGGACGGCAAGATCGATATCGTCGCGCAGCAACGCTTCTTCCAACTCTTTCACGAAGAGACCCTTGCCGCCCGCGTCGGCGAGCGAGCGATCCTGGATGCGATCGCCGGAGGTCTTGAGGATCACGATCTCGCACGGCTGGCCGTTGCCGATCAGCGCAGAACGCACGATGTCGGCCTGCACCAGAGCCAGCTTAGAGCCACGTGTTCCGAGGCGGAGGGTACGGTTTTGCGGCATCGCGCCAAAGGGTTTAGAGGACTGACGCGAACCTATCAAAGACCACGTCCTTTTGCGCGCACTGACCGTATTGGGCATTGAGACGAGTTGCGACGAAACCGCGGCAGCGGTGGTGCGCGGCCGCGCGCCGGGACCAGGCGAAATCCTGTCCAACATCGTGTTCAGTCAGTTGGAAGAACACCGGCCCTATGGCGGCGTTGTGCCGGAGATCGCCTCACGCGCCCATGTCGAAAAGCTGGACGGCATCGTCGCCGAAGCGCTGGCGGCAGCGCACATAAAATTGAGCGATGTCGATGCCGTGGCAGCGACTGCCGGCCCTGGTCTGATCGGCGGCGTGATGGTGGGGCTAACCACGGCCAAGGCGTTGGCGCTGGCCGCCGGAAAGCCGCTCATCGCGATCAACCACCTTGAGGCCCATGCCCTGACCGCGCGGCTGACAGACGGTGTGAAATTTCCGTTTCTGTTGCTTCTGATTTCGGGCGGTCATTGCCAGCTTCTGAGCGTCGAAGGCGTTGGCCGGTTCCGGCTCTACGGCACGACAATCGACGATGCCGTGGGCGAGGCCTTCGACAAGACGGCCAAGCTGCTCGACCTGCCCTATCCTGGCGGACCGCGCATCGAAGCTCTCGCGAAAAATGGCAACGCCTTGCGGTACGTGCTTCCGCGTCCTATGCGGGGTCGCATAGGCGCGGACTTTTCGTTCTCAGGCTTGAAAACAGCGGTGCGCCAGTTGGTGCTGGGCGGCGGCATCGATGCGGCCGACATCGCGGCGAGCTTTCAGGCGGCCGTGATCGACATTCTGGTCGAGCGCACGAAGGCGGCGATGGGTGCCTTCAGATCGGATTTTCCGGATGCAGGGGACGCGGCCCTCGTCGTTGCGGGCGGCGTGGCTGCGAACGGCGCGATCCGTCGGGCGCTGACTGATTTGGCGGAACAGGAAGGCTTCGAAAAAAAAATACCCCCGCCAGGGCTTTGCACGGACAATGCCGCGATGATCGCCTGGGCGGGGGTAGAACATGGCCAGCTGGGTTATTTCGACGGCATTGGGGTTTCGCCGAAGGCCCGCTGGCCGCTTGCCGGAACGCCGCTCGGGGGGAGGATTGGCGCGCCGGCGAAGGGTTGATTGCGGCTTAGATGTTTGCGAACTGAGCGAAGGTCAAAAAACCTGCCAGTACCAGCACGGCGCCGGTGAACAGGTTGACGACGATGCTGTTGAACGCGGAATGCTGCGCCGGAATGTGCTTGTTGATGTTGGTCATGACTGCCTCTCCTTTGTCCGGCCTTGGGTGCGCCTCGCGCTCCCTTTGGCCCTTGAATTTCGCGGGCGACCTCGCCCGACAAGTGGGATATAGGGTGCGGAAGCTGGCATTCAATGAATGAATTGAAAAGTATTTAGCATTCAGAAGTTGTAATATGGCGTATAAGTATTTGAAATAACACGGTTATGGTTCGGTGCAATGTCGAGGCATGCATAATAAGCATGGAAGGAATACGCCCACAGTGAAGATCGCCACTTGTTATGTCTAATGCCTTCTCATGCCGTTTCACGTAGCTACACAAACTGAACCAACGTTCGGGCACTGCTGGATTTGTTGTTCCAATTAACTTCCCGAAGTCTCGCGACATCCCATATGACGTGTGTAGCTAGGCGTGTAGCTAGGCACTCCCGCCACATATGGTGCGATCATGGGTTCACTTTCAGAAGTTCAAATCCGGCATTGGCTCAAGGCCGGGCGACCCGTCGCCAAATCCGACGGCGGCGGCCTG